>NZ_JBSGET010000209.1:0-10133 GCF_053603035.1 Kitasatospora sp. NPDC004272
TGTGCGGTCGCTGAGCATGTCGGCGTACGGGGTCTCGCACGTGCGCGGGCTGATGGCCAGCAGTTACGTCTTCACCGACGACGCGGTGGACGCGCGCACCCTGCAGCGGGCGTACCTGCGGTTCTACAAGGACCATCCGTTCGTGCGGGTGCGCCGGTCCAACGAGACGCTGATCCCGGTGCCCGACCCGCAGGCGGTGCTGGGCTCCAACTACTGCGACGTGACCGTCCTGCACGACGAGGAGGGCGGGCGGATCGTGGTGCTGGCCGCGCTGGACAACATGGTCAAGGGCGCTGCCGGCCAGGCGCTGCAGGCGACCAACCTCCGATTCGGCCTGCCGGTGCAGACCGGCCTGACCATGCAACCGGTGATGCCCGCATGAGCGCGACGACACCCACCGTGGTCAAACTCGGCGGCTCCACGCTGCACGCGATGCCCGACGCCTGGTGGGACGACCTCGCCGAGCACGGGCGCACCCACCCGCTGGTGCTCGTGCACGGCTGGTCCCGCCCGCTGCGGCTGCTGCGCCCCGAGTACAGCGAGCCGTCCGCGATCCTGCGCGACCGCTACGGCAACCAGAGCCGCTGGACCACCCCCGAGGTGCTCGCCGACATCAAGCAGGTCAGCGCCGCCCTCACCGAACAGCTCGACGGCCTGCTCGGCGCCCGCGGCATCAGTACCGAACGGGTCGTCGGCAGCGACGGCCTGGTCGGCGCGGCCGCCGGCGAGCGCTGGTGGTGGAAGGACAAGCAGCTCGTCGAGCTGGACAACCTGGTCGGCCCGATCACCGACGTCGACCCGACCCTGCTGAAGGGCCTGCGGCCCGGCCACTGCGTCCTGGTCACCCCACTGGCCAGGAACACCGCCGGGCAGGAGGTCAACACCGACGGCGACCGGGCCGCCGCGGCCGTCTCCGGCGCCCTCGGCGCGACCGCCCTGGTCCTGGTCACCGACGTCCCGCACCTGCTGATCGACGACCGGCCGGTGCACCGGATCACCGCCGAGGCCGTCGCGGAGTTCCGCGACAAGGGCGCCACCGGCGGCATGCGCAAGAAGCTCCGGGCGGCCGGCGAAGCCCTGGAACGGGGCGTGCAACGGGTCGTCATCGGCAGCGCACCGGTCACCGACCTGCTGGCCGGCCGCACCGGCACCGTCATCACGCCAAGCTGAGGAGTGGACCCGTGGCACGAACCCGCGTACTGGTCGTCAACAACGGGACGCTGTCCCTGAAACAGCTCCGCGGCCGCTTCGAACAGCTCGGCTCCGACACCGACGTCGTCGACGCGGCCCACGTACCGGACCGGATCGACGGCCGGTACCAGGCGATCGCCCTGAGCGGCACCAAGGTGCGCGCCTACGACAGCGACTACTACCGGCCGCTGATCGACCTCGTGACGGGGACCGACGTCCCGGTCCTCGGGATCTGCGGCGGCATGCAGATCATCGCCGTCGCGGCCGGCGGCCGCCTCGCCGAGGGCCCGCAGCGGGTCGGCGGCCACGAGGCCCAGGTCGACACCGGGGAGCCGGTCTTCACCTACGTGAAGCCCACCGTGACGGTCTTCCACCGGCACACCCTGTACCTCCAGGAGGCCCCCGCGGGCTTCCGCGCGATCGGCCGCTCGGAACACGCCCCGGTGGAGTTCCTGCGCTCCGACGACGGCCGGATCTTCGGCGCCCAGGCCCACCTGGAGTTCCGCCCCGACGGCCTGGAGATCATGCGCGGCTTCAGCAAGCTCTACCTCTGACCCGTCCCACCCACGCACCCACGGAGGAACTGGACATGACTGCTCCGCACGACCCACAGGGCCCCGCGTTCACCGTCCACCTGGGCGGTAGCGGCGGCACCGTCAAGGGCTGGGTGGTGGTCGACTCCCTGGTCGACGGCCTGGCCATGGGCGGCACCCGGATGACCCCCGGCGTCACCGAGGAGGAGGTCGCCGGACTGGCCCGCGACATGACCGAGAAGTTCACCCTGGCCGGGCTGCGGATCGGCGGCGCCAAGGCCGGCATCGTCTCCGACGGCAGCGACCGCGAGCGGACGTTCCGCACCTTCGGACGCACCGTCAAGCCGCTGCTGCACGGCGGCATCCACCTGGGCATCGACATGGGCGTCACCCCCGCCGACCGGGCGGTGTTCTTCGAGGAGGCCGGCTACGACCCGCGCTACCGGCTCGGCGCCCCCGACATGCCGATCGACTGGCGCACCTACTACGAGCCGCTGATCGACTGCACCGGGCACGGCGTCGGCGTCGCCGCCGTCACCGCCCTGGAGGGCGGCCACCGCACCGGCCCGGCCCGGGTCGTGGTGCAGGGCTTCGGCGCGGTCGGCCGCGCGGTCGCCCGCTTCCTGGAGGACCGCGGCCACGTCGTGGTGGGCGTCGCCGACGTCCAGGGCACCATCAGCGCCGACCGGCTGCCGGTCGCCGACCTGGTCGAGATCACCGACGAGTTCGGCCGGATCGACCACTCCCGGCTCCCGCAGGGCGTCACCGTCTCCACCGCGCCCGACGCCTGGCTCGACCTGGACGCCGACCTGCTGGTCCTGGCCGCGCAGAAGTACGCGCTGAACGACGAGAACGTCCACCGGCTGCGGGCCGCCCTGGTGGTCGAGGGCGCCAACCTCGCCTCCACCGCCGAGGCCAAGGAGAAGGTCGCCGCCGCCGGCGGCGTGCTCGTCCCCGGCGTGATCGCCAACATCGGCGGCGCCGGCTCGGCCGCCCTCGCCGTCACCCGGGTCGTCCCGTTCGAGCTGTCCGACGCGGCCCGCAAGGACTGGGTCTTCGACTGGGTCGCCGAGCGGGTCCGCCGCAACACCCGCGACCTGCTGGACATCGCCGCCTCCCGGGCCGGCAACCCGCTGCCCGAGCTGCTGGACGCCCGCCGGAAGGAACTCCGGTGACCCGGGCGGGGGCCGCGGACCGGATGGCCGAGTACCGGCGGCGCGGCTGGTGGCGCGACCAGACCTTCCTGGATGACCTGCGCCAGCAGGCCCGGGAGCGCCCGCACAAGCTCGCCATCGCCGCCCGGCGCCTCGACGAGGCCCGCACCGACACCCTCGACTACGCCGAACTCTCCCGGCTCACCGACCGGTTCGCCGGTGCGCTGCTCGACCTCGGCGTGCGGCGCGGCGACGTGGTCGCCGTCCAGCTCCCCAACCGGTGGGAGATGGTGCCGCTGATGTTCGCCTGCATGGCGGCCGGCGCCGTCATCTGCCCGATCGCCCCGGTCTGCCAGGAGGAGGAGCTGCGCCACCGGCTCGCCCTCACCGAGGCCAAGGTGTGCATCACCCTGCCCGAGTGGGACGGCTACCCGCTGGCCGCCGCGGTCTGCGAACTGCAGTCCGAACTGCCCCTGGAGCACGTCGTGGTGGTCGGCGGGCACGCCCCCGACAAGGCGGTCGACTTCGCCGACCACTTCGTCTCCACCCACTGGGAGAAACACGCCATGGGCGACCTGGAGGGCCGCCAACTCCGGCCCGACGAGCCGTTCGTGGTGCTGTTCACCTCCGGCACCACCGGCTTCTCCAAGGGCGTCGTGCACAGCCAGAACACCGTCCACTCGGGCGTCCGCGGCTACGTCGACACCTTCCTGCTCCGCGACGACCTGGTGGTCGCGGTCACCACGCCGCTGGTGCACTACTCCGGCTTCGGCCAGGGCGTGCTGGCCGGCGTGATGCTGGGCGGCACCGTCGCCTTCCAGGACGGCCCCGACCACAGCGGCCTGCTGGACCTGGTCGAACGCTACGACGCCACCCTGCTGTACGGGCCCCCGCCCACCCTCTCCGGCATCGCCTCGGCCCAGCGGGCCGACCCGCACGACGTCTCCAGCCTGCGCCACACCGTCACCGGCGCGGCCCCCGTGCTCCAGGAGCTGGTCGACGAACTGCGCGACACCTTCGGGGCCCGGACGTACTCGGTCTGGGGCATGTCCGAGTTCGGACCGGTCACCATCAGCCGCCTCGACTACAACCAGGACTGGGCGGCGCACAGCCACGGCCGACCGATCGACTCCATGGAGATCCGCATCGACATGTGCCACGACCCCGACGTCCGGGCCACCGTCGGCCGGCTGCGGGTGCGCGGCGCCTCCCAGGCCCTCGGCTACTACAAGCAGCAGGAGGCGTTCGACTCCGAACTCACCGGCGAGGGCTGGTTCGACACCGGCGACGTGGCGCGCGACGACGGCCGCGGCGGCATCCGGATCCTGGGCCGCGCCAAGGACACCATCCTGCGCGACGGGATCGTCGTCCCGATGGCCGAGCTGGAGGCGATCATCTCCCGCCACCCGCAGGTCGCCGACATCGCCCTGGTCGGCCCCTCCGGGCAGGTGGACGACCCGATCCTGGCGTTCGTGGTGCCCCGCAGGGGAGCCGAGCCCGCGCTCAAGGACCTCCACGCCCACCTGCGCGAGCACGGCCAGGACCCCCGGTTCTACCCCGAACGCCTCGAACTGCTAACGGAGTTGCCGAAGACCCTGACCGGCAAGGTCCGAAAGATGGAGCTCCGGCAGAAGTACGCCTGAGCCCCGCCGCCCCTCCCGACCCCGACCACCCGTCCGCGCAGCGACCCTGGAGCAGACCATGCCACAACCCGTGCCGGTGACCGTCTCGGCGACCCTCGCCGCCGACGAGGCGCTGGCCCGCCGACGCAGCGCCGGGGAGGCGGTCGTCCCCCTCGCCAGCGGCGAGATCGGACTCCCCGTCCTCCCCGAGCTGCGCGAGCGGCTCGCGGGAGCGGCCGGCCTGAACGCCTACGGCCCCGTCGCCGGAAGCCCGGAGCTGCGCGCCGCCGCCGCCGGCTACTGGCGGCGGCGGGGCCTGGACGCCGATCCGGACCTCGTGGTCAGCGGACCCGGCAGCAAGCCCCTGCTGTTCGCGCTGATGCTGGCCGTCGGCGGCGACGTGGTGATCCCGGTCCCGAGCTGGGTCAGCTACGCCGCCCAGGCCGCGCTGGCCGGCGGCCGGGCGATCCCCGTGGCCACCAGGCCCGGTGAGGGCGGCGTGCCCGACCCGGAGGCGCTCCGCGCGGCGGTGCGGAGCGCCAGGGCACGGGGCCGCGACCCGCGGAGCGTGGTGGTCACCCTGCCCGACAACCCCACCGGCACCGTCGCGAGCCCCGGCACCGTCCGCGAACTGGCCCGGGCCGCAAGGGAACTGGACCTGGTCGTGATCTCCGACGAGATCTACTGCGACCTCGTCTTCGACCCCGCCGACCGGGCCGTCTCGCCCGCCGTTTACGCACCCGAACGGACCGTCGTCACCACCGGCCTGACCAAGAACCTCGGGGTCGGCGGCTGGCGCACCGGAGTGGCCCGCCTCCCCGACGGGCCGCTCGGCCGGGACCTGCACCAGCGGCTGGTCGGCGTGGCCAGCCAGGTCTGGTCGAGCACCGCCGCACCCGTCCAGGCCGCCGCCGCCTACGCCTTCGCCGAACCCCCCGAGGTGCTCGCCCACGTGGCCGCCAGCCGGCGGCTGCACGCGACGACGACCCGGGCGGTGGCCGCGCTGTTCGCCGCCGCGGGCGCCGAGCTCACGCCCGTCCGGGCCACCTGCTACCTCTACCCCGACTTCGAACCGCTGCGCGCACGCCTGGCCGACACCCACGGCGTCCGCGACGGCGCCGGGATCGCCGCCCTGCTCGCCGAACGGCACGGCGTCGTCCTGCTGCCCGGCAGCGCCTTCGGCGAACCCGACGCCTCCCTGCGGGTCCGGGCCGCGACCAGCCGCCTGTACGGCGAGAGCGACGCCGAGCGCGCCGCCGCCCTGACCGCGCCCGACCCGCTGCAACTGCCCTGGATCCGGGACTCCCTGGACCGCGTCATGGCCGCCCTGACCGATCTCGTGGCCGACCGGCCGCCAACCCGAGGAGAACTCTCATGACCGTCGTCGTCTTCGAGTGCGAGTACAAGGGCCTGCGCTACGCGGGCCTCGGCCTCCCGGTGCCCGGCCGGCCGCACACCCTGCACCGGGTCGCCGAGGACACCCTGCGCGCGGCCGTCCTGGCCGGCGGCCCGCAGGCGGTGGCCGAGGCGGTGACCGCCGACCCCGAGACCGTCACGGTGGCCGTCGACGACCCCGAACTGCGCCTCCTGCCCCCGCTGCTGCCCACCGCCGGCAACGACTCCCTGGTCAACGGCTTCATGGGCACCCACCGCTCCAAGTTCGACCGCGCCCCGGCGCCCGACGAGGAGTTCGTCGCCCCCAACTACTACCTCAAGGGCTCCGGCTCCTGGCTGCGGCTGCCCGGCGAACCCCTGGTCACCCCCGCCGAACCGGTCTGGCTGCTGGAGGAGCCGGAGATCGCGCTCGTCCACGTCAACGACGAGGACGGCAACCCCCGGTACGCCGGCTACACCTTCGGCAACGACCTCAACGACATCGGCGTCCACCTGCAGAACAAGTGGGCCTGGACCCCGTACGCCAAGCTCTGCGAGACCTCCGTGACGCCCTGGCTGTTCCTGGACGAGCCGCCCCGGACGGTGACCGGCCGGGTCACCGTCGAGCGGGACGGGGCCGCCGCCTGGCAGGGGGACTTCTCCTGCGGCCTCGACTCGCTCTTCCAGCGGGTCGAGGACATGACGGCCCACCTGTTCTCGCACCCGCTGCTGCGCCGCCCCGGCCTGGTCAACTACCTGCTGCTCGGCGCCGACAAGGCCACCTACCACGACGGGTTCCGGATCGAGGACGGCGACCGCCTGGTCCTCGACGTGACCAGCCACGGCGTCGTGCTGGACAACACCGTCCAGTACGGTCAGGCCGTCGCGGCCAAGTCGTAGGCCGCGGGTGCGGCGGGGGTGCCGACCGGCTGCTGCTGGAGGAGCCGGGCGGTGTCGAGGTAACCGGAGATGGCCCGGTGACCGCGGGTCAGGCACTCGATGCGCTCGGCCAGCCGGTCGCGTTCGCGCTCCAGCGTGGCGATGGTCTCCGGGGTGGCGCCGGAGATGTGGATGACCTGGGTGGTCAGGCACGGGAGGATCTGCCGGATGACCCGGGTGGGAAGCCCGGAGTCGAGCAGCCCCCGGATCTGCAGCACCCGGTCGACGCACCGTCCGTCGTACACGCGGTAACCGTTCGTCGAGCGCTCGGGGACGAGCAGTTCCTGCTCCTCGTAGTAGCGCAGCAGGCGGCGGGAGACGCCAGTGCGCTCGGAGAGTTCTCCGATCCGCATGTGACCAGCCTCATGTCTCATCGTCTTGACATTCACATCTATGTGAGGATTCGAGGATAGCACCATGTCAACTTCGCAAACCGAGCTCCGCTCCGATCCGGCTCCCGCGCCCGACGGCGGGAAGCTCCCCTGGTCGCCGCTGCTGGCCCTGGGCACCGCCGCCTTCATGGGCATCCTGACCGAGGCGCTTCCCGCGGGCGTGCTCCCGGAGATGGCGCACGACCTGTCCGTCAGCGAGTCCGCCGCCGGCCAGTCCCTCACCATCTACGCGATCGCCACCGGCATTTCGGCGATCCCGATCTCCAAGGCCACCGCGGCCTGGCGGCGCAGGCTGCTGCTGCTGGTCTCCGTCCTGGTCTTCGCGGTGGCCAACGTCGTCACCGCGGTCTCCTCCAACTACCCGCTCACCATGGTGTTCCGCTTCGCGGCCGGTGTCGCCGCGGCCGTGGTGTGGGCCGAACTCGTCGGCTACGCAAGGCGGTTGGCGCCGCCCCATCTGCAGGGCCGGGCGATCGCGATCACCATGGCGGGCATCCCGCTCGCCCTGTCCCTGGGCATCCCGGTGGGCACCTTCCTCGGCAAGGCGTTCGGCTGGCGGCTGACGTTCGGTCTGGTCACCGTGGTCTCCCTGCTGCTGGTGGTGTGGATCCTCGCCTCCGTCCCGGACTACCCGGGCAGCCGGCCCGAGCAGCGCGAGCCGATCCTGAAGGCGCTGCGGCTGCCCGGCGTGGTGGCGGTCCTGTTCGTCGTCGCCGCCTACGTCCTGGCGCACAACATCCTCTACACCTACATCGCCACCTTCCTGGACGAGTACGGCATGGGAGGCTCCCGCGACGTCATCCTGCTGGTCTTCGGCCTCGCCTCCATGGTCAGCATCTGGATCACCGGAGCCCTGGTCGACCGCAGGCTGCGGGCCCTGACCATCGGCAGCACCGCGCTCTTCATCGTGGCCTCCGTCCTGCTCGGCGTCCTGGCCACCAACAGCTTTACCGTCTACCTGGCGATGGTGCTGTGGGGCCTGGGCTGGGGCGGCGTCGCCACCCTGCTGCAGACCGCCGTCACCGACGCGGGCGGCGACCGCGGCCAGGCGCTGCTGGTCACCACCTGGAACTCGTTCATGGCGGGCGGCGGCGCGGTCGGCGGCATCCTGCTGACCGCCCTGGGCCCGACGTCCTTCCCCTGGTTCGTCCTCGCCCTGCTCGCCCCCGTGCTGCTGGTCGTGCTCGGCGGCCGTTCGCACGCCTTCCCGGTCGAGCGACCCGGCGCGGTCTGAGGCCGGGGCCGGAACCGGTGGAACGCGGAACAGCCCCTGGGACCACGGCTTTCGGGCCGTCGGTCGCAGGGGCCGTCCGTCGTGCGGGGCGGTGCTCCGCGGGGCGGTGCTCCGCGGAGCGGGGCGGTACGCGGTGCGGGGCGGTGCCGTGCGCCGGACCGTCAGCCGAAACCCATCCGGTAGCCGACGCCGCGCACCGTGGCGATCCAGGTGCCGGCCCCGAGCTTGGACCGCAGGTTGCTCACGTGGGTGTCGATGGTGCGGCTGGAGTCCGGCCAGTCGGTGCCCCAGACCCGGGACATCAACTCCTTGCGGGAGAGCACGTTCCCCGGGTTGACCGCGAGGACGTGCAGCAGCTCGAACTCCTTGGCGGTCAGGGTCACCGGCACGCCGTGCACCCGGACCTCGCGGGTGCGGCCGTTGATGTGCAGTTGGTCGATCGAGATCACGTGGTCCGGCCCGGCGTGCGGGTAGGCCCTGCGCAGCAGGGCCTGGATGCGGGCCGTCATCTCGCGCGGGCTGCACGAGGTGACGACGCAGTCGTCGGCCCCGGCGTGGAGCGCCAGGACCCGGTCCAGTTCGGTGTCGTGGGCGGTGAGCGAGATGATCGGTTTGTTCCCGGCCCCGCGGATCTGCCGGCAGACCTCCAGGCCGTCGATGTCGGGCAGGTCGAGGCCGAGCAGGACCAGGTCCGAGTGCTCCTGTCGTCGCAGGGCCTCGGCCCCGGTCTCGACGCTGCTGGCCGCGTACCCCTGTCGGCGTAAGTGGTGCACCCGTGTCTCCGCCGCCGATGCGTCGTGCTCGACGACGAGCACACGGACCGTCAGGGCGTCCTCCGTTCTCAGGGTGGCCCCGTGCATCATTGCGTCCCCTCGTGCGCCAGTTGGGTGTTCCGGTGGTGGGGCACCATGTCGCCCCTAGGCCAAATAAATAATAGTCTCTTTTTTTTTAAAATCATAGCCGCGCCTGGTAGCTTCGCGTGGGTGAACGAAGGACCGGGCGGCTGGGGAGGGCCATGTGACACAGGAGAGGGCTGCACGAACCCGACAAGCCCTCGTCCGCGCGGCGGCGGGGGAGTTCGACCGCGGGGGGTACGCCGGATCCTCCCTCGCGAAGATCAGCAAGGCGGCCGGGATCTCGATGGGGGCGCTGACCTTCCACTTCCAGACGAAGGAGCAACTCGCCGCCACCGTACGGGCGCAGGGGTACGCCATGACCCGGACGGTGGTGCAGCAGGTGGGGCGCGGGCAGGAGGTGCCGGTGCACTCGGTGGTCTCGCTGACCCTCGCACTGGCCGAACTCCTCGAACAGGAACCGGTGGTGCGCGCGGCGGCCCGGCTGACCAGGGAGCGCTCCGGGACGGGACCCGACTGGACGCTGGCCTGGGTGCCGGACCTGCGGGAGTGGTTGGACCGCACCGTCCGCGACGGATCCGTCGACCTGCCCGACCAGGAGGCGGTCGCCACCCTCGCCGCCCACCTGGTGATCGGCGCGGAGGCGGACGCCCGCCGCCTGGCGGAGCGCGGCCTGCGGCCCGGCGGCTGTCCCGTCGCCCGGCTCTCGGCCGTCTGGGACCTCATGCTGCGCGGCATCTCCGTTCCCCGCCAAGGCGGTTGACACTCTCCGTGGGCCCGGGGACGGGGGGCCCCCGGCCCCGGGCGCCGACGCCCGCGGACGAGACCCAAACCCCGCCA
>NZ_JBSGET010000210.1:0-9953 GCF_053603035.1 Kitasatospora sp. NPDC004272
CCGACGCCCGCCTGCTGCCGGCCGGCCACCCCGTCGAGGTGCGCGGCGCCACCGAGATCGCCGCCGAGACCCGCGCCTGCGCCGCCCGGATCGCCCTCGCCGTGCCGCTGCCGCTGCCCGGCCGCCCCACCACCGCGGTGATCGCCCCCGGCGGCCGCCCGTACGCGCTGATCCGCCGGCGGGTCGCGCACGGTCCGGTCACCCGGACCGACATCACCCCGCTCGGCCGACCGGCCCTCGGCCCGGACGGGCTCCCGACCGGCTGATCCCCGCTTCCAAGGGCGCACCTCGCCTCCTGGAGCGGCAGGTGTTGTCACCGGGACGTGATAGACCGTCAGGATGACTGCTCCCCTTGCCTTCCCGGACCTGCTGGACCTGATCGACGGGCGCTCCGCCGCGCTGCGCAAGGCCGTGGCCGACGCGCCCGACCCGGGGGCGCAGGTGCCCAGCTGTCCCGGGTGGACGCTGGTGGACTTGCTCGACCACCTGGCCGGGGTGCACCTGTTCTGGGCCGCCGCCGTCACCGCCGGGGCCGGATTCACGCCGGTCGCACCCGAGTTGGCCGAAGGGCTGGCGTTCGGCGAGGCGCTGGCCCGGGCCGAGGGGGCGACGGAGGCGCTGCTGGCGGCACTCCGCGAGGCCGGGCCGGACCGCGCCTGCTGGACGTGGTGGAGCTCGGACGAGGTGGCGAACGACAGCAGGGCGGTCGCCCGCCACCAGGTGCAGGAGGCCGCCGTGCACGCCCACGACGCGGAACTCGCCGTCGGCGCGCCCCGGCCCGTCCCGGCGGTGGCCGCCCTCGACGGCCTCGACGAGTTCCCCGCCCTGTACTGGGGCTCCGCCGACCCCTGGCCGCACGGCCCGGCCACCGTCCGGCTGCGCGCCGCCGAGGGCTTCGAGCGGACGGTCGAACTCGCCCCCGGAGCCGCTCCCGAACTACTGGAACTCACCGGCACCGCTAGCGAGTTGCTGCTCGTCCTGCACCGCCGCCGACCGGCCGGCGCCCTGCTGACGGCCGGCTCCCCCGCCCTCCTCGACCACCTGCTGGCCTGGCCCCGGCTGGGCTGAGCCCGACCCGGCCCCGGATCACACCTCGCGGAGCGCCTGCACCTCACTCCGGGCACCGCGAAGGCGCACTCGGCCGGCCGGTGCGGTGGGTGCCACCTCCCCGTGGCCCCTTCCGGACCGGCCGGGTCGAGCGGGTTCCGCCGCTCCGAAGCGATCGACGCAGAGTGAGAAAGTTTCGAGGAAAACGGACCCGTCCAGTCGGCTTTTTCTCCCGCCACGGCCGAACCGAACTCCGTCGTACTCGCCTCATCGGGCGGCCAGGCCCCCGTAGACCGTCATTGAACAGGGAAGACCTTCCACCGGGCGGACCTCCGGCCACCCCCGGCGATTTCGCAAGCGTGTCGAAAGTGTTGACAGCCCGACAGCTGCGGGCCAGCATCGTCGCCATCGGCAGGCCCACGACTGCCGCTTCCGGTCGCCCTCCGCGACTCCCCTCGGCGTTCCCCGGTCGCGGCGCCGCGCCGGGTCACGCCGCGCACCCCCTTCCGTCCACCCCACCGAAGAGGAAGCACACGTGAAGCTCATCCGCCCCGCCGGAGGCAGCCGCCTCTCACGGTTCGTCAGCAAGGCGTCCGTCCTCGCCGTGGCCGTCGCGGCCGTGCTCACCGTCTCCACCTCGGCGAACGCCGACACGACCGTCTCCTCGAACAGCACCGGTACCAGCAACGGGTACTTCTACTCGTTCTGGAGCCAGAACAGCGGCCAGGCGTCCATGACCCTGGGCACCGGCGGCCAGTACAGCACCACCTGGAACAACGTCACCAACTTCGTGGCCGGCAAGGGCTGGAACCCGGGCACCACCGACGCCGTGACCTACTCGGGCACGTTCAACTGCAACGGCAACTGCTACCTGTCGCTGTACGGCTGGACCACCAACCCGCTCATCGAGTACTACATCGTCGACAACTACGGGAACTACAACCCGAGTTCGGGCGCCACCAAGCTGGGCTCGGTGGTCAGTGACGGCAGCACGTACGACCTGTACTCGACGCAGCGCACCGACGCCCCGTCCATCGAGGGCGACCACTCGAACTTCACCCAGTTCTGGGCGATCCGGCAGTCGAAGCGCACCGGCGGCACCATCACGGTGTCCAACTTCTTCACCGCGTGGGCGAAGGCGGGCCTGAACCTCGGCACCCCGAACTACGAGATCCTGGCCACCGAGGGCTACGGCAGCAGCGGCAGCTCCAACATCACGGTCAGCCACGGCACCGGCACCAGCCCGTCGCCCAGCCCGTCCGGCGGCACCAGCCCGTCGCCGAGCCCGAGCGCCAGCACCAGCCCTTCGCCCAGCCCGAGCGGCGGCACCGGTAGCGGCTGCACCGCGACCTTCACCAACTCCTCCGACTGGGGCGCGGGTTACACCGGCGCGGTGACCGTCAAGAACAACGGGTCCACCGCCACCAACGGCTGGAAGGTCACCATGACCTATGCCGGCAACCAGACGGTCACCAACCTCTGGAGCGGCAGCTACACCCAGTCCGGCCAGGTCGTCACGGTGAACAACGCCGCCTACAACGGCGTCGTCCCGGCGGGCGGCAGCACAAACTTCGGCTTCAACGCCAACTACAGCGGCAGCAACGCCGCCCCGGCCCTCACCTGCACCACGAGCTGACCGGGCACCGCAATCGGGCACCGGGCTGCCGGGCCGTTCCTTCGGGGGGACGGCCGGGCGGCCCGGTGCCGTCGTCCGTCCCGGGGCCGGGCGCCCACCGGCGCGGAGCCGGGACCGGGCCGGGCTCAGGACGGGATCAGGACGGGATCAGGGCGCGTCGAGGTCGTCGGGGCCCGCGTCGCTCAGGCCGAGCCGCAGGTGTTCGCTGTGGTAGACGGCCTGGTCGAGGAGGGCGGCGACGTGGTTGTCGTACAGCTCGTAGACCACCGAGCGGCCGTTGCGGCGGCCGACCACCAGGCCGAGGTTGCGCAGCAGGCGCAGTTGGTGCGAGCAGGCGGACTGCTCCAGCCCGGCGGCGTGGGCGAGTTCGGTGGCGGCGCAGGGGCCCTCGCGCAGGCGGGAGAGGATCAGCAGCCGGGAGGGGGTGGCGAGGGCCTGGAGGGTGGTGGCGATCCGGGCGGCGCTGTCGGCGTCCAGCGGGGTGCGCGGGAGGGCGCTCTTGGTGGGGGAAGCTCCGTGACCCATGTCGACCATCGTACAACCCATGCATGAATGAGCCTTCATATGTTCATGTATGGTGGCCGGGTCGTCCCCCCTGCTCGCCCCGAGGATCCCGCTGCCGTGTCCGCCACCCTGACCGCCCGCCCCGCCGGCGGTCCCGCCACCCCGCCGGGCCGCGTGCCGCGCCGCCGCACCGCGGTCCTCGCGCTGCCGGAGGCCCGCTGGGCCGCGGCCGCGCTGGTGCTGTTCCTGCTCGCCCTGCCGCTGCAGCTGGCCGGTGCCCCGGCCTGGGCCTGGGGTCCGCTGTACGCGCTCGTCTACGCGTGCGGCGGCTGGGAGCCCGGCCGGGCGGGGCTGCGGGCGCTGCGCGAGAAGACCCTCGACGTGGACCTGCTGATGGTGGTGGCGGCGCTGGGCGCGGCGGCGGTCGGGCAGGTGACGGACGGCGCGCTGCTGATCGTCATCTTCGCCACCTCGGGCGCGCTGGAGGCGCTGGCCACCGCGCGGACCGCCGACTCGGTGCGCGGCCTGCTCGACCTGGCGCCCGCCACCGCGACCCGGCTGCTGGCCGACGGCACGGAGGAGGTCGTCCCGACCGACGGGCTGTCCGTCGGCGACACCGTGCTGGTGCGTCCCGGGGAGCGGATCGGCGCGGACGGCCGGGTGCTGGACGGGGCGAGCGAGGTCGACCAGGCGTCGATCACCGGCGAGCCGCTGCCGGTGGCCAGGCGGGTCGGCGACGAGGTGTTCGCCGGGACGCTGAACGGCACCGGCGCGCTGCGGGTGCGGGTGGAGCGGGACGCCGCGGACTCGGTGATCGCCCGGATCGTGCAGCTGGTCGAGGAGGCGTCGGAGACCAAGGCGCCGACCCAGCTGTTCGTCGAGAAGGTCGAACAGCGGTACTCGCTGGGCATGGTGGCCGCCACCGTGGCGGTGTTCGCGGTGCCGCTGCTGGTCGGCGCGGCGTTCACCGACTCGCTGCTGCGCGCGATGACCTTCATGATCGTCGCCTCGCCGTGCGCGGTGGTGCTGGCGACCATGCCGCCGCTGCTGTCGGCGATCGCCACCGCCGGGCGGCACGGCGTGCTGGTGAAGTCGGCCGTGGTGATGGAGCGGCTGGGGCAGGTGGACGCGGCCGCGCTGGACAAGACCGGCACGCTCACCGAGGGCGCCCCGCAGGTCACCGACGTCCGCCCGCTGCCCGGCTCCGGCCTGGACGGGGACGGGCTGCTGGCGCTGGCGGCCGCCGCCGAGCACGCCAGCGAGCACCCGCTGGCCCGCGCCGTGCTGGCCGCCGCCCGCGGGCGCGGACTCGCCCCGGCCCCGGCCGCGGACTTCGCCTCCACCCCCGGGGTGGGCGTCAATGCGCGCGTCGCCGGGCACGTCGTCGCGGTCACCGCGCCGGCCGGCTTCCCGACGTCCGGCTCCCCGGCCCCGGAACCCCTGGCGGCCGTCGCGGAGTTGGAGGCGGCGGGCCGGACGGCGGTGCTGGTCTCCCGGGACGGCGTGCCGGTGGGCGTGCTGGGCCTCGCCGACCGGCTGCGGCCGGACGCGGCCGCCACGGTGGCCGCGCTGGGCGCGCTGACCGGGACGGCGCCGGTGCTGCTCACCGGCGACAATCCGCGCGCGGCCCGGCGGCTGGCCGCGGAGGCCGGGATCACCGAGGTCCGGGCGGCGCTGCTGCCGCAGGACAAGGTGGCGGCCGTCCGGGAGTGGGAGGCCGCCGGGCGGCGGGTGCTGGTGGTGGGCGACGGCGTCAACGACGCGCCCGCGCTGGCGGCCGCGCACACCGGGGTGGCGATGGGCCGGGCCGGTTCCGACCTGGCGCTGGAGACCGCGGACGCGGTGGTCGTCCGCGACGAACTGGCCACCGTCCCGGCGGTGGTGGCGCTCTCCCGGCGGGCCCGCTCGCTGGTGGTGCAGAACCTGGTGCTGGCGTCGGCGTTCATCACCGCGCTGGTGGTGTGGGACCTGGTCGGGACGCTGCCGCTGCCACTGGGCGTGCTCGGCCACGAGGGCTCCACCGTCCTGGTCGGGCTGAACGGCCTGCGCCTGCTGCGCGACGCCGCGTGGCGGCGGGCCGCCGCCGGAGGGGTCGGCCGGTGAGCGGCCGGGGCCGGTGCGCACCGGCGGCGCGGGGTAGGGTCACCGCCGTGACCACCGTGATCGAGGACGCCGGGAGGGCCCGATGAGCCGTCGCACCCGCAGCAAGGCGGCGGGGGTCCCCGCGCAGGGGGCGGCCGGGGTTTCCGCGCCGGGGGCGGCCGCCCGGTGCACCGTCTCGGTCTGCCGGGGCTGCTGCTGCGGCACGCCGAAGGTGCCGCGGCTCGACCACGCCGCGCAGCTGGCCGAGTTGCGCGGCGCCCTCGCCGAGGTGGCCACCGTGCGCCCGGTGGGCTGCCTGGACGCCTGCGAGCACGCCAACGTGGTGGTGGTCCAGCCCTCGGCGGAGGGGCGGCGGGCGGGTGGGCGGCCGGTCTGGCTCGGGCTGGTCAACGACCGGGACGCGTCGGCCGACATCACCGCCTGGATCGGGGCGGGCGGCCCGGGCCTGGCCGACCTGCCCGCCATCCTGGAGCTGTACGTCTTCTCCCCCTCCCGGCGGGTCCGCGAGCACCTGGAGGACTGAGCCGGGCCCCGGCGCGGCCGGAAGCCGCCGGGCCCCGCCGGAGCCGCCGGGTGCCGGAGCCGCCGCCGGGCGCTGGCGCGGCCGGGTTCCGGATAGCTACCATCCGGAACATGCGGACGAGCGAGGGCGTGGAGTGGGGCCTGCACTGCTGTCTGACCCTGGTCTGGGTGGGCGGTGCGGAGCCGGTGCCCTCGGCCCGGCTGGCGGCGATGTTCGAGCTGTCGCCGACGTACCTGAACAAGGTGCTGCAACGGCTCACCCGGGCGGGGCTGTTGACCTCCGCTCCGGGGCCGCGCGGCGGGGTGCGGCTGGCCCGGGCGGCGGAGCGGATCACCGTGATGGACGTGGTGGCCGCCGTCGAGGGGCCGGACCCGCTGTTCGCCTGCGCGGAGATCCGGCAGCGCGGGGCGGGCGCCCAGGGGGCGGCGGCCGGCGAGTTCGCCCGCCCGTGCGGGGTCTCCACCGCGATGCGCCGGGCCGAACTGGCCTGGCGGCGCGAGCTGTCGGCGCAGACCGTGGCCGAGCTGGCGGCGGGCACCCCGGCCGCGTCGGTGGCCCGGGTGCGCGCCAACTACGCGCGGCTGTCCGGCACTTCCGCCTGAGCGCGGGGCGGCGCCACTGCGGCCGGACCCTGCCCCAGGAGGGTCCGGCCGCAGGCTGCCGCCTCCGTTGCACCCCGCGCGGGCGCGGCAGTCCCGCGGTCGGGTCCGTCCCACAACGGGCCCGGCCGCGGGAGTACGGGCGTGATCAGCCGATGGCGACGTCGTCGAGCAGGAAGACGGTCGCCAGGTAGGCGTCCTCGGTGCCGGCGAACTCCAGCTTCACGTTCCGGCCGCGGTAGGCGGACAGGTCGACGGTCTTCTGGACGTACCCGGCGGAGGCGTTGGCGTTGGAGTAGGTGGCGAGGGTGGTGCCGTTGACGTTGACCTTGAGGGTGTCGTAGGCGGTGGAGCCGGACTCCTGGGTGCTGACCTTCAGCCAGAAGGTGAGCCTAGGACTGCCGGTGGCGGGCACCGCGATGTTCGACTGGGCGAGGGACTCGATCGCGGAGGTGCCGTAGCCCATCATCCAGGCGTACCAGGAGCCGCCGTGCGCGGGCTGCAGGGTGGAGCTGGTGATGTCGTTGTCGCTCTGCGTCCAGCCGGTGGTGCCCTGCTCGAAGTTCCCGTTGACCAGTGCGTTGCCGGTCGGGGTCGACGAGGACGAGGGCGAGGGCGAGGGCGAGGGGCTGCCGGAGGTGGAGGTGGAGGGCGACGGGGTGGGGCTGCCCGTGCCCGGGTCGGGCAGCGCGGTGCCGACGCTGACGGCGGCCCACGCCTTGGAGACGAGGTAGCGCTCCTGGGAGTTGGTGCCGTACAGGTCGGCGGCGGCCTGCAGGGTGGCGGTGCGGGCGGAGGCGTAGGTGGTGGTGGAGGTCATGTAGGTGGTCAGCGCCCGGTACCAGACGGCGGCGGCCTTGTCGCGGCCGATGCCGGCGAAGGTGTCGTTGTTGCAGGTGGTGCCGTTGTGCGCGCGGCCGCCGATGGTCTTGGCGCCGGTGCCCTCGGCCGCCAGGTAGAAGAAGTGGTTGCCGATGCCGGAGGAGTAGTGGACGTCCACCGACCCGGCGCTGGAGGTCCAGCAGCCGAGGCTGCTGCCGTCGGCGGCCGGGTTGTCCATCCGGCGCATGTAGCCGCCGGACATGTTGAGCTTCTCGCCGATGTAGTAGTCGCCGGGGTCGCCGGCGTTGTCGGCGGAGAACTCGACCATGGTGCCGAAGATGTCGGAGGTCGCCTCGTTGAGGCCGCCGGACTCGCCGGAGTAGTTCAGGTTGGCGGTGGCGGCGGTGACGCCGTGGCTCATCTCGTGGCCGGCCACGTCGAGCGCGGTGACGGGGGTGTTGCCGTTCTGCGAGGAGCCGTCGCCGAAGAACATGCAGAAGCAGGAGTCGTCGTAGAACGCGTTCAGCAGCTGGTTGTCCACGTGCACGTACGCGGGGGCGCCGCGGCCGTCGTTGCGGATGCCGGAGCGGTTGAAGGCGTTCTTGTAGTAGTCCCAGGTCTTGGCGAGGCCGTAGGAGGCGTCGACTGCGGCGCTCTCCCGGCTGGAAGTGGTGCCGGTGCCCCAGGAGTTGGTGGTCTTGGAGAACGTGCGGGCGTTCTGCTTCGGGTTGGACTGCGGGCTGTTGTAGGCGTCGTAGACGATCGTGCCGCCGTGGGAGGCGTCGGTGAGGGTGTAGGTGCTGCCGGACTGGGTGGTCTCGATGGAGACCTGGCCGACGGTGGTGCCGTTGCCGGTGCCGGTGACGCCCTGGTGCAGCTCGTACTGGTCGAGCGGCGCACCGCTGGCGGCGTCGAGGATCACGGCCTCCCGCGAGCCGGCACCGGCCTCGCCGTCGCCGGTGACGGTCGCACGGTACGCCAGCACCGGGACCTTGCCGACCGCGTACACCACCAGGGTGCTGCCGTCCGAGGCGCCGGTCCTGGCGTTCTTGACGTGCTTGGCGTGCCGGACGGCCGCGGCCGAGGCGTCGGAGGCACTGAGCTTCGGCGTGGTGCCGGCGACCTTGAGCGCGCCCTGGTGGGCCTGGTCGGAGCCGGTGGCCTTGCCGTCGGCGCCGTAGTGGACGACCAGGTCGCCGCCGATGACGGGCAGGCCGCGGTAGGTGCGGTCGTAGCGCACGTGCCGGGCGCCGTCGGTGTCGAGGAGCACGTCCTTGGCCACCAGGCGCTCGTCGGCGCCGAAGCCGAGCGACCCGGCGACGGCGGACGCCTCCCGGTCGGCGGTGCGCAGCGCCTCGGCGCGGGTGTCGGGGCCCATCGCCCGGAACCCGGCGCCGGGTCGGGCGGTGGAACTGGCGGCCGCGGTGGACTGGGTGGCCACGGCGGTCACGGTGCCCAGGGTGAGGGCGGCGGCGACAGCGGCCGCGAGGGCGTTCTTGCGGGACATCGCGATTCCTTCCGCCGAGCCGGGGTCGAGGGGGAAGGCGGCAGCAGGACGCCGTCGGGGGGGGGGGGGCGTCCGGCGGCCGGGGAACGGCTCGGCTGTGGCGATGAGGCTAGGGAAGGCCGGGGGCGGCCGAAATCAGGGCGATCCCTTGACCTGGACCGCGGCGGCCGCGGTGGCGCACGATGGCCCGGTGCCAGACTCCGCGACGTGGTTGAGCGAACTCCGGGAACCGGTCGGTGCCGTGCTGCCCGCGGTGCCGGACGACGCGCCCGGCAGCCGCCGGGTGGTGCTGTTCGGGCCGCCGGGGATCGGCCGGACCACCGCGGCCGGCGCCCTGGCCCGACGGCTGGGGCTGCCGGTGCTGCGGCTGGCCCCGGGCCCGCAGGACGCCCCCGTCCCGTGGACCGGTCTGCTCGAACTGGCCCTGCCCCACCCGCCGCTGCCGGCCGCGCGCGAACTCGCCGCGCCCGTCGACGCGGCCGCCGGCGCCGAGCCAGCCGGCGCCTCCCTGCGGCTGCGCCGGCTGACCACGGCCCTGCTGCGGGAGGTGCCGCCGCTGACCCTGGTGGTGGACAACGCCCAGTGGCTGGATCCGGCCAGCGCGGCCGTCCTGCGCTGGGCGCTGCGCCTGGTCCCGGAGCTGCCCGTGATCGCCACCGAGCGCGGCTGGCACCCCGGGTCCGAGGGCCACTGGAGCGGCGAGGACGCGCACGCGGTGCGCCTCCCGCCGCTGACGGCCGCTCAACTGTCCGCCCTGCTCGCCCCGTACCGTCCCACCCCCGGCCAGGTCGACCGGATCCACCGGTGCAGCGGCGGGAACCCGGCCCTGGCCCTGGCGCTCGCCGAGGTCGCGGACCCGGGGGCGGACCGGGACGGCGAGGACGGGGCGGCCCTGCCCCCGGCGGCGCGCCGACTGGTGGGCGAGTGGCTGGGCACGGTGTCCGAGGAGGCCCGGGAGCTGTTGACCCTGGCCGCGCTCGACGACCGGCCCGACCGCGAGCTGCTGGCCCGGCTCGTCGGCCCGGCCGCCGGCGCCCTGCTGGCCGAGGCCGGGGCGGCCGGCCTGGTCGACCTCGAACGGGCCGACGGCGGTGTGCACTTCACCGCCTCCGCGATCGGCGCGGAACTCACCGCCCGGCTCACGGACACCGCGCGCCGGCTGCTGCACGGCCGGCTGGCCGGGGCCAGCCGCGACGGCCTGCGCCGCGACCG
>NZ_JBSGET010000211.1:0-9812 GCF_053603035.1 Kitasatospora sp. NPDC004272
CGGCGGGGCAGCCCGCCGGGGACGGTGGACGGCTCGGCCGCGGAGGGCCGGGGCCCGCCGAGCGCGGCCGGGGCGGGCGCGGCGTGGGCGCCCTGGCCGCGGACCGGCAGCGCCTGGACGGCGGCCGGGGCCCGGACGGCGGTGGCGGCGGTGGCGGCGGGCGCGGGCGGCCGCCGGTGGGTGCCGGTGTCCTCGGCGCCCTGGCGGGGCGCGTCGGGGGCGCTCTCGACGGTCTCGGCGAGCAGTTCGCGCGGGATCAGCACCACGGCGGAGGTGCCGCCGTAGGGGCTGGGCCGCAGGTGCACCCGGATGCCGTGCCGGCGGGCGAGCCGGGAGACCACGAACAGGCCGAGCCGGTCGGTGTCGGCGAGGTCGAACTCCTGCTCCACGGCGAGCCGCTGGTTGATCTCGGCGAGGTGCTGTTCGCTCAGGCCCAGGCCGCGGTCGTCGATCTCCAGGCAGAAGCCGTGCGCGACCACCTCGCCCTGGACGGTGATGTGGGTCTGCGGCGGGGAGAACACGGTGGCGTTCTCGACGAGTTCGGCGACCAGGTGGGTGACGTCGGCGACGGCGGAGCCGAGCAGGCCGGTGCCGGGGAAGGGGCGCACCTGGACCCGGGCGTAGTCCTCGACCTCGCCGACGGCGGCGCGCACCACGTCGACCATCCGGACCGGCTTGCGCCAGGCGCGGCCGGGCGAGCCGCCGGAGAGGATGATCAGGCCCTCGGCGTGCCGGCGCATGCGGGTGGTGAGGTGGTCGAGCCGGAACAGGTCCTCCAGTTCGCGCGGGTCCTCGGTGCGGCGCTCCATGGTGTCGAGCAGGGTGAGCTGGCGGTGCAGCAGGACCTGCGAGCGGCGGGCCAGGTTGACGAAGACGGCGGAGACGCCGCGGCGCAGTTCGGCCTGTTCGACGGCGGCCTCGACGGCGACCCGCTGGACCTCGTTGAAGGCCCGGCCGACCTGGCCGATCTCGCCCGTGCCGAGGTCGAGTTGGGGCACTTCGGCGACCACGTCGACGGCTTCGCCGCGGCGCAGCCGGAGCATCACCGAGGGCAGCCGGGTGGCGGACAGGTCGGCGGCGGCGTTGCGCAGGCCGACGAGTTCGCGCACCAGGCGGCGGCCGGTGCGGTAGGAGATGACGATGGAGAGCACGACGGCGGTGAGGCCGATCAGGCCGGCGGTGCCGCCGCGGACCAGCGCGCCGATCGCGTTGTCGCGGGCCTGGTCGCCGAGGTCGGCGGCCAGCGCGGAGTTGAGGTTGTCGATGGCGGTGAGGACCTTGTCGGCGGTCTCGCCCCAGGAGTCGACCGGGCCGCCGCGCACTTCCACGGCCCGGTCGGCGGCCTTGTCGAAGCCGTTCTCGGCGGCGGTGAGCCAGCTCCAGTCCTGGCCCATCCGCAGCGCGTTGTACGCCACCCGGTCGTCGCTGCCGAGTTCGCCGATGTAGATCCGGAACAGGGCCTGCTGGGCGTTCATGGCGTCCAGGGCGACCTGCTGCTTGCGGGGGTCCTTGGCGCCGGCCTCGGTGCCGGCCCGCAGCGCGCGCATCGCGGAGGTCTCCTGGGAGAGGTACTCGCCGGCCCGGGAGAGCTCGACCAGGATGGTGCCCTGCCGGGGCAGCGAGCCGGTCTGCTTGGCGATGAAGGAGGAGCGGAACGCGAACACCGGGGTGATCAGGTCGCTGTAGTCCTTGAGCGCGCCGTCCCAGCTCTGCTTCTGCTGGCTGATCTGGCTGCGGATGGCGCCGAGTTGGTCGGCGACGTCCAGCAGTTCCTGGTAGCGGGTGCGCTGGTCGGCGTCGAGCTTGCCGGCGTCGTGGCTGGTGCCCTGGTAGCGGAGCAGCTGCAGGTCGCGGTCGGTGACCTCGCGGGCCCGGGTGTAGGCGGCGGCGTAGTCGGCGTCGCCGGGGGCGGCCAGCCGCAGGACGGCGGCGGTGCGCTCCTGCTGGAGGTCGTGGGCGTACTGGTCGGCGGGGTCGCCGAAGGCGGTGTAGGTGGAGCCGAGGTCGAGCTGTTCCCACACGTCGCCGGTGGTGACGAGGGTGGCGTAGACCCACAGGCCGCTGAGCGCCGCGATGGGCACCAGGAGCAGCGCGACGATCCTCGCGCGGATCGAGCTGCGGCGCAGGCGCATACGGGTCCTTAGTGGTCCTCGGGCGGAACGGCCCGGGACGCGGTGGGCGGGCGCGGGTGGGTGCGCGGGGGCAGGGGTGGGTACGGGCGGGGGTCGAGAGCCGCGAGCCTACTACTTCCTGACCACCCGTTCGTAGGGTGAAAGTGCATCGTGATCGGCTGTTGTCCGGATCGTCCTTTAATTTCCCGGCCGGGTTCTGTCATGGCCCCGACCTGCGGCACTTCGGTCGGTGCGGGGTGTCGTCGGACGGTGACTCTGGGCAGCGCCGCGCCGATCCGGTAGCTTCGCCGGTACCGCTCCGACCGTGCGGGCCGGGGGCGGGAACGGCCCCCCGGACCGGGGCGGGGGCCGCGGGGATCGGGGGGACCGTGCGAGAGTTCAGCAGCCCCGCGCCGGGCACGGCGCCGACCGGCGGGCTGGCCGACTCGGTGTTCGACCGGGCGGAGCGGGATCCGCGGCTGGTGCAGCTGTCCCGGGCGGTGGACGGCGGTTGGGAGCCGGTGACCGCGGCCCGGTTCCGCGACGAGGTGCTGGCCCTGGCCAGGGGCCTGCTGACCCGCGGGGTGCGCTACGGCGACCGGGTCGCGGTGATGTCGGCGACCCGCTGGGAGTGGACGCTGTTCGACTACGCGCTCTGGTCGGTCGGGGCGATCACCGTGCCGGTGTACCCGACGGCGTCGCCGGACCAGGTGCGCTGGATCCTGGCCGAGACCGCGGCGGTGGCCTGCGTGGTGGAGGACGAGGACCAGGCGATGACGGTGGGCGCGGTGTGCGACGCGCTGCCGGAGCTGACCGGCATCTGGCAGCTGGACCGGGGCTGCGTGGCGCAGCTGGCCGCGGACGGCGCGGGCGTGCCGGACGCGCTGGTGCACCGTCAGCGGCTCGGGGTGACGCCGGACTCGCTGGCGAGCGTCATCTACACCTCGGGCGCCACCGGCCGCCCCAAGGGCTGCCTGCTGACCCACGGCAACTTCGCCTCGACGGCGGACGCGGTGCTGCACGGCTGGGCGGAGGTGTTCGCCGACACCGGCGGCGGCCAGCCGTCCACCCTGCTGTTCCTGCCGCTGGCGCACGTGTACGGGCGGCTCACCCAGGTCGCGGCGGTGCGCGGCGGGATCCGGATCGGCCACCACGCGAAGGTGTCGGCGGACAGCCTGCTGCCGGTGCTGGCCGCGTTCGGGCCGACCTTCCTGCAGGCGGTGCCGTACGTCTTCGAGAAGATCCACCGCCGGGCCCGGGAGGCCGCCGAGGAGGCCGGGCGGCTGGAGCTGTTCGAGCAGGCGGAGCGGGTCGCGGTGGAGTGGGCGGCGGCCTGCGAGCGCCGGGCGCACCGCAAGGGCCCCGGCCCCTCCCCGGCGCTGCGGCTGCGGCACGCCGCGTACGAGCGGATGGTGTACCAGCGGATCCGGGCGGTGCTGGGCGGCCGGGTGCGGGCGGTGATGTCGGGCGGGTCGATGCTGGGGCGGGAGCTGGCGCTGTTCTTCGCGGGCGCGGGCATGACGGTGTACGAGGGCTACGGGCTGACCGAGTCCTCGGCCGCGATCACCGGGAACCCGCCGCGGCGGCCGAAGTTCGGCACGGTGGGCCGTCCGGTGCCGGGTTCGACGGTGGCGATCGCGGAGGACGGCGAGGTGTGGGTGAAGGGGGCGGGGGTGTTCGCCGGGTACCTGAACCACCCGCGCTGCTCGGACGAGGCGCTCTGCCGGGGCTGGCTGGCCACCGGGGACCTGGGCGAGCTGGACGAGGACGGCTACCTGACGCTGACCGGCCGCAAGAAGGAGGTGATCGTCACCTCCAGCGGAAAGAACCTGGCCCCGGCGGTACTGGAGGAGCGGGTCCGGGCGCACCCGCTGATCGCCCAGTGCCTGGTGGTGGGCGACGACCGGCCGTACCTGGCGGCGCTGATCACGCTGGACGGGGTGGCGCTGGCGCACTGGCTGCGGGCCCGCGGGCGGCCGCCGCTGGACGTGTGGGAGGCGCTGACCGATCCGGAGCTGCACCAGGAGGTGCAGCGGGCGGTGGGGGCGGCGAACACCACGGTGTCCCGGGCGGAGTCGATCCGGGCGTTCCGGCTGCTGCCGCGCGAGTTCTCGCTGGAGGAGGGGCTGCTGACGCCCTCGTTGAAGATCCGCCGGGCGGCGGTGGCGGAGCGCTACGCGCAGGACATCGAGGAGCTCTACGCCGGTTGACCGATCTCGGCCACCGGTTGGGCCGTTCCGCTTGACCGCCGGGATTGGTCCAGTCCATTGTGTGCACCGGCCTGGTGCGGCAGGGCCCCCACCGACCCCCGCCCCCTCCGGGAGTCACTCCTCCGCCCGTCCCCCACCATGGAGTTGACCCGTGATCGGTTCCGCCCGCCGCCGTCTCGCGGCCCTCGCCGCCACCGCCGCGCTGGCCTCCCTCGCCACCGTGCCGACCGCGCACGCGGACGCGCCGGCCCCCGCGCCGAACCTGGCCACCAACCCCGGTTTCGAGATCCCCACCCTGCCGCTGGCCGACTGGGGTTCGATCCCCGGCTGGCACTGCGCGGCCGGCGAGGGCGCGGTCACCGCCGCCGCCCGCACCGGCGGCTCCGCCCTGACCCTCACCCCCGCCTCGGACGACTCCACCGGCCAGTGCGCCCAGACCCTCGCGGTGCGCCCGAACACCACCTACGCCTACAGCGCCTGGGTGCGCGGCTCGTACGCCTTCCTGGGCGCGAGCGGCACCGGCCACGACGTCCCCCCGGCCTGGACGGCGTCCACCGGCGACGGCTGGCAGCGGCTGAGCACCTCCTTCACCACCGGCCCGGCCACCACCTCGGTGCAGCTGTACGTGCACGGCTGGTACGGCCGGGGCCCGGTCTCGGTGGACGACGTCTCGGTGACCGGCGACCGCCCGGCGCCCGCGCCGCTCACCACCGGCGTGCCGACCTCCGACCCGGTCGTCTTCATCACCGTCGACGACGGCTGGACCCGCGACCCGGCGGCGGTGCGGCTGATCGCCGACCGGAAGGTCCCGGTCACCGCGTTCCCGCTGCCGATGCCGGAGGGCTTCGAACCGGACTACTTCTCCCGGGCCACCGCGGTGCCCGGCTCCGCGATCGAGGACCACGGCGTCTCGCACCGGGACCTGACCACGCTGTCGCCCGCCGAGCAGCAGGCCGAGGTCTGCGACGCCCGGGACGCCGTCACCGCGCACTACGGCACCGTCCCGACGCTGCTGCGCCCGCCGTACTTCGCGGCGAACGCCGACCTCCAGCAGGCCGCCGCGAACTGCGGCATGACGCACCTGGTCACCGCGAACGTCGACTTCGGCTGGGGCGCCTCCAGCACCTCGCACCCCGGCGGCGTCCTGCAGGCCGGCGACATCGTCATCCTGCACTTCACCGACACCCTGGCGAGCGACCTGCAGCGCGCCCTGGACGCGGCCGCGCAGGCCGGCCTGAAGCCCGCGGCGCTGACCGACTACCTGCACTGACCGACCGCCCGCACCGGCCGGCCGGCCGCGCCGGTCCCCCCGGAACACCGGCGGCCGGGCTCCTCGCACGAGCCCGGCCGCCGGCCTCCCCGTCCCCCACGGACGCCGGTGCCGCTCCCCCGGGTCAGGCCGCGGCGCTGAACAGCGGCAGGTAACCGCCGGCCTGGCCGGAGGAGTTGGGGTGGTAGCTGTCGCTGATCGGCAGCGTGGTGCTGTTGAGCCACTGGCTGGAGGAGCCGCAGATCTCGTGGCCGGAGAAGGCCGTGCGGACGTCCTTGAAGGTGAACCCGGCGTTCGCCGCCTGCTTGGCGATCACCGTGTCCAGGGTGTCGGCGGCGCTGTTGATCGCGGTCCGCTTGGTGTCCGAGATGCCGAGGATGCAGCTGCCCGGCACCTGGTAGAGGTGCGGGTAGCCGAGCACCACCACGTGCGCGTTGGGCGCCTTCGCCTTGATCTGGCCGTACAGGCCGCCGAGCTGGCCCGGCAGGGTGTTGTTGGCGTAGCTCTTGGCCGTGTTCACCGCGCTCAGGCAGGAGCTCTCGCTGTTCAGCACGCAGGTCTGCATGGTGGAGGCGAAGCCCGCGTCGTTGCCGCCGACGGTGATCGACACCAGCGTGGTCGAGGAGCTCAGCGCGCTCAGCTGGTTGGCGGCCACGTCCCCGGTCTTCGCGCCCGAACAGGCCACGAAGGAGAACGAGGTGGGCGCGTGGGCGGTCTTCCAGAGGTACGGGTACGCCTTGGTGCTGCGGCTGCAACTGCCGCTGTCGCTGGTGTAGCTGCCGGAGCCGACGCCGGCCGAGTAGGAGTCGCCGAGCGCGACGTAGTTGACGCCGGCGGCGTTCGCCTGGGTGGCGGCGACGAGGGTGGTGACGGACAGGGCCGCCGCGGTGAGCGCGACGGAGACAGCACGGAAGCGGGACATCTGATCCTCCATGAGTGACGCAGGCCACACATTGGATACCAGTCAGTAGCCTCGCGGGGAAGCGGTCATGCCAAAGAAGTTGACGAACTCTCACCGAACGGGACCCCAACGTCCGCTACGCGCGCAGACCCATCCCTGACCTGGGCTGCGACGATCGCCCGGAGTGACGGCCGCACCACCCCGGCGACGAGGGGCGCGCGCTCGGCGCGCTCGGGGCCCGGCGCGCTCAGCGCTCAGCGCCCGGCGCCCGGCGCGCTCAGCACAGCCGGCAGCCCGCGAGCGGCAGTTCCTCGATCGTCTCGTCCGCCCGCGCCGGGACGCCCCACAGCCCGGCCGCCGCCGCGACCGCCGCCCGGGCCTGCCGCAGCCCGGGCGGCCCCCAGCCGAGCAGCTCGACCGCCAGGCCGGGCGCCACCAGCAGCCGCCGGTAGTGCCGCCCGGAGGCCGGGTCCGGCACCGACGGGCCCACCCCGCGCAGCACCGCGGCCATCCGCACCCGGGCGCACTCGTGCCCGCCGTTGGCCGAGCCGACCCGGTCGTACAGGTACCCGAGGTAGACCGGGCCCCCGATCACCGCCTGCGCCTCCTCGCCGGCCTCCCGGGCCAGCGCGCTGCCCGGGTCCCCCGCGTCCTCCGGCTCCAGCGAGCCGCCGGGCAGGCTGACCACCCCGTCCTTCGGGTTCACCAGCGTCAGCACCCGCCCGTCCGGCGCGAACAGCCACCCCCAGGACTGCTTGACCGTCAGCCCGGCCGGCACCTGCTCGCCCGGCCGCCACGGCCAGCCCGCGTTCGGCCGGCGGCGCACCCGCCCGAGCAGGTCGGAGATCTCCGGGCTGTACTCGATGCCCATCCCGCTCCCTTCCGCTCCGCGGACCCGCCCGCCGTACCACCTGATGATCTTCCCCGAACACCCGACCGATGAACAGCCCCGACCGCCACCCGGGTCACCGGGTCTGCTAAGGCGACGGCTCGGGGCGCTGTCCGGCACCTGTGATACTCGTACCGGAGCACCGGACGGACGAGGAGTGGCGAGGATGCGGCGGGGAGCGACGGAGTGAGGCTGCTGCACACCTCGGACTGGCACCTGGGGCGCTCGTTCCACCGGGAGAACCTGCACGGCGCCCAGCGGGCCTTCCTGGACCACCTGGTGGCGACCGTCACCGCCGAGCGGGTCGACGCGGTGCTGGTCGCGGGGGACGTCTACGACCGGGCGCTGCCCGGCCTGGAGGCGGTCGCGCTGTTCGACGAGGCGCTGTGGCGGCTGGCCGAGCTGGGCGTGCCCGCCGTGTTCATCTCCGGCAACCACGACTCCGCCCGCCGGCTGGGCACCGCCGCCCGGCTGATCGACCGGGCCGGCATCCACCTGCGCACCGACCCGGGCGCGCTGGCCGAGCCCGTCCTGCTGGCCGACGAGCACGGCCCGGTGGCCGTCTACGGCCTGCCCTACCTGGAGCCGGCGCTGGTCCGCGAGCGGCTCGGCCTGGAGCGGGGCGGCCACGAGCAGGTGCTCGCCGCCGCGATGGACGGCGTCCGCGCCGACCTGGCCACCCGCCCCGCGGGCACCCGCGCGGTGGTGCTGGCGCATGCCTTCGTCACCGGCGCCGCCGCCAGCGACAGCGAGCGGGACATCGCGGTCGGCGGTGTGCAGTCGGTGCCCGCCTCGGTGTTCGACGGCGTGCACTACGCGGCCCTCGGCCACCTGCACGGCTGCCAGACCCTCGCCCCGCACCTGCGCTACTCCGGCTCCCCGCTGGCCTACTCCTTCTCCGAGACCGACCACCGCAAGTCGATGTGGCTGGTCGACCTGGACGCGGCGGGCGCCGTCGAGGCCCGCCGGGTGTACTGCCCGGTGCCGCGCCGACTGGCGCGGCTCAGGGGGCGGCTGGACGAGCTGCTGGCCGACGGGGAGCACGAGTACGCCGTCGAGTGCTGGACGCAGGCCACCCTGACCGATCCCCTCCGCCCGGCCGACGCGATGGAGCGGCTGCGCGAGCGCTTCCCGCACACCCTGCAGCTGCTCTTCGACCCGGAGGGCGGCGAGCGGGCCGACGGCGCCTCCTACGCCCAGCGGGTGCGCGGGCGCACCGACCAGGAGGTGGTCGAGGGCTTCGTCGCCCACGTCCGCCCCGGCCGGGAGCTCGACGGCGACGAACGGACCTGGCTGCTGGAGGGCCTGGAGTCGGTGCGCCGCGGCGCGGCCGGCCGGGCCGAGGAGAACGCCCGGTGACCGCCCGTCCCCACCACACGCGGGAGCACACCCGATGAGGCTGCACCGGCTCGCCCTCACCGCCTTCGGGCCGTTCGCGGGCACCGAGCTGATCGACTTCGACCGGCTCTCCGCCGCCGGCCTGTTCCTGCTGCGCGGGGCCACCGGCGCCGGCAAGAGCAGCGTGCTGGACGCGGTCTGCTACGCGCTGTACGGCGAACTGCCCGGCACCCGCCGCAGCAACGGGGTGCGCAGCGACCACGCCGAACCGGGCGTGCGCACCGAAGTGGTGCTGGAGCTGACCCTCGGCGGGCGGCGGCTGGAGGTCACCCGCAGCCCCGAGCAGTGGCGGCCCAAGAAGCGCGGCACCGGCCTGACCCCGGAGAAGGCGCAGACCCTGCTGCGCGAGTGGGCCGCCGACGCCGGCCAGGGCGGACCCGGCTGGGTGCCGGTCAGCAGGTCGCACCAGGAGGCCGGCGAGGAGCTGACCCGGCTGCTGGGCATGAACCGCGAACAGTTCTGCCAGGTCGTGCTGCTCCCGCAGGGCGACTTCGCCCGCTTCCTGCGGGCCGACTCCAAGCAGCGCGCCGAACTGCTCGGCCGGCTCTTCGACACCGGACGGTTCGACCAACTGGAGCGCTGGACGGCCGAGTTGCGCAAGCAGCACGAGTCCCGGGTGCAGAGCGGACGGCAGCGGGTGCACGCCCTGCTGGCCCGCGCCGAGGAGGCCGCCGGGCCGCTCGCGGCGGGCGCCGCCGAGCACCGCCCCGACGAGGACGCCCCGGTCGCCGGGGCGCTGGCCTGGGCCGCGCTGCTGCGCGTCGACGCCGCCGAACGGGCCGACTCCGCCGCACTGCGGCTGGCCGCCGCCGAGACCGCGCGGGCCGCCGCACGCGCCCGGCTGGAGGAGCAGGCCGCCCTGGCCGAACGGCAGTCCCGCCACCAGCGGGCCCGGCGGGAACGGCTCCGGCTCGCCGACCTGGCCGCCCGCTCGGCCCCCGAACGGGCCCGGCTGGACGCCGCGTTGGCCGCCGAGGCGGGGACCGCGAGCACCTCACCCTGGGTGGACGCGGCGACGACGGTGATCCTCACG
>NZ_JBSGET010000212.1:0-9803 GCF_053603035.1 Kitasatospora sp. NPDC004272
TCGGCGCCGGGCCGCCGCCCCAGTCGCTCTCCCGGATCGCCTTCATCGCGGCCTTCCGGGTCTCCCGGTCCAGCCGGTCGATGAAGATGATCCCGACCACCTGGACGGGCCGGCCCGGCGGCGGACGGCAGGAGGACGGCGGGGTGCCGGAACCGCAACTGACACCCGAGGTGTTCGACCGCGCCGTGGTCGCGATCGCCCTGACCGCCGGCCCCGAACACCGGATGGTCTACTACAACGACGCCTTCCGCGACCTGTTCGGCGACCGCCCGCTCGGCGCACCCGCCCGCGAGGCGTTCACCGAACCCGGCACCGAACGGCTGCTCGCCACCCTGGACGCGGTGCTCACCGACGGCACCGCCCGGCAGGTCACCGCCCACCGCACCCTCGGCTGCCCCACCGGCGGGACCGCCCACCGGCACTTCGTCTACTCCTGCTCGCCCGCCGCCACCCGGTACGGCCCCGGCATCCTCGCCGCCGCCATCGACACCACCGCCGAACTGCACTCCGCACTCGAAGCCGAACGCCAGTCCGCCGAACGCCTCGAAGCCCTCCAGCGCTACGAGGCGCTGATGGCCGCCGCCGCCCAGATGGTCTGGGTCGTCCGCCCCGACGGCACCGCCCGCGAACTCGTGCCCGGCTGGGAGGAACTCACCGGCCAGCCCTTCACCGAGGCCGCCGGCCTCGGCTGGCTGGACGTCGTCCACCCCCGCGAACGCGAGGCCACCGCCGCCCGCTGGGCCGCCGCCACCCGCGACCTGCCCGCCGTCTTCGACCACACCTTCCGGGTCCGCAGCGCCGCCGGCGGCTACCGGCACGTCCGCTCCCGGGCCGTCCCCGTCCTGCACGAGGAACGCGGCCACGAATGGATCGGCACCACCCGCGACATCGAGGACCAGTGGCACGCCCGGCTGCGCGAACGCCTGCTCGCCCGGGCCGGCGCCGTCACCGAGGCCGAACGCGCCGAGGACGCCTTCACCGCCCTCGCCAGCACCCTCGTCCCCGACCTCACCGACGTCTGCGCCGTCTACCTGCTGCCCGGCCCCGACGCCGCCGACGACGAGGTCGTCGCCACCCGGATCGCCTCCGTCGCCCGCCCCGGACTGCCCCCGGTGCCCCCGCTCGACCGGCAGACCTTCACCCTCGGCGAGCACGCCAGGAAGGCCGTCACCGACCGCGTCCCCACCCTGCTGCGCTTCCCCGACGGCGCGATCCCCGCCGGCGCCGTCCCCGAGATCTCCGCCCGCTGGCTGCACGACACCCGCGCCACCAGCCTCACCCTGCTGCCGATCGTCGTCGACGGCGCCGTCGTCGCCCTCGCCGCCACCGCCGGCTGCGAAGGCGCCCCGGCACCCGGACCGGCCGACATCGACCTCCAGCACGAAGTCCTGCAGCGCGCCCAGGCCCCGCTGCGCCAGGCCCTCGCCCTGCAACGCGCCCGGCACGCCGCCGTCGTCCTGCAACGCGCCCTGCTCACCACCCCGCCCGCGCTCGGCGGCGCCGCCGTCGCCGCCCGCTACCAGCCCGGCAGCCGCAACGCCGAGGTCGGCGGCGACTGGTACGACGCCTTCACCCTCCCCGACGGCTCGCTCGCCATGACCATCGGCGACGTCGCCGGACACGACCTCGCCGCCGCCACCACCATGGGACAACTGCGCGCCATGCTGCGCTCCATCGCCTACACCCGCGGCCAGGCCCACACCCCCGCCGACACGCTGCGCGAACTCGACACCGCCGCCGAGGGGTTGGGCGTCGGCAGCTTCGCCACCGCCGTGCACGCCCGGCTGGTGCGGCACGGCGCCGACGGCGGCTGGGAGATGGAGTGGGCCAACGCCGGACACCCGCCGCCCGTCCTGCTCCCGGTCGACGGGCCGCCCCGGCTGCTGTCCGCCGAGGACGCCGACGTCCCGCTGTGCGTCGACCCGCGCCGCCCCCGGGTCACCCACCGGCACCCGGTCGGACCCGGCGAGACGCTGCTGTTCTACACCGACGGCCTGGTCGAAGTGCCCGGCGAACACCTCGGCGACGGCATCGCCCGGCTCTGCGAAGCCGCCGCCGCGGCCCGCCGCCGACCGCTCGCCGACCTCTGCGAGCACCTGGTCACCGGCGTCGCCGACGTCCGCGACGACATCGCCGTGATCGCCTTCCGGCCCGACCCGCCCGGACGGGTCGCAGTCGGGCGCGCCGCACCCGGCGCGGGCAGCGGGGGACGGCCGTGAACGGGCCCCGGGAGGAGGAACCGGGCCGGGAACCGGGTCGGGGAGCCGGACGGGACCGGGGCAGCGGCCGGGCAGCCGGACCGGAGCAGGGCGGGAAGCGGAGGAGCGGCGTGGACGGCTACCAGGACGACCGGCACGACGGCAGTGCCAGCGGCAGCGGCAGCGGCAGCGGCAGCAACGGCGGTGGTGGCGGCGCAGCCGCGGCCGGGGAGGCGGACGGCGTGGCGGAGCAGACGGCACCGGAGGGCGGCGAACCGGTGGCCTGCGGGGCACCGGGCGGCGAGCCGCTGGGCAGCGGCGAGGGCGACCACGTCGACGCGGCCCTGCTCGACGCGCTGTTCGCGCAGGCCCCGCTCGGCCTCTACCTGCTCGACCAGGAGCTGCGGGTGATCCGCTACAACACCGCCGCCCGGGGCGTGCGCGGCATGCCCAGCGCCGACATCGTCGGACACCGCCCCGCCGACTTCGCCCCCGGCTTCGACCGCGCCGAACTGGAGGTGCTCGCCCGCCAGGCCCTCCAGGACGGCGGCTACGTCCGCGAGCACCTCGTCCGCGGCCGGATGCCCACCGACCCCGGACAGGAGATGGTCGGCGCCGTCTCCTTCTTCCGGATCCTCTCCGACACCGGCCGCCCCTACCTGGTCGCCGCCATCGAGGACGTCACCGAACGGCAGGGCGCCCTCGACCGGCTCGACATCCTGCACAGCGCGCACCGCCGCCTCGGCGCCTCCCTCGACGCCATCGGCTCCGCCCAGGAACTCTCCGACGTCGCCGTCCCGCGCTTCGCCGACTCCGCCACCGTCGACCTGCTCGACGAACCGCTGCGCGGACTGCCGCTGCGCACCGGCCCGATCGACCCCGGCGCGCCGCTGCGCCGCGTCGCCTACCGCTCCGTGCACGGCAGCGGCCCCGGCGGACCCTCGCCCGGGCCGATCCCGCACGGCGCGCTGTCCACCTACGGGGCGCCCACGCCGTACAGCCAGGCACTGGTGGACGGGCGGGCCCGGCTGATCCGCGGACTGACCGGGGACGAGGACTGGCTGACCGCCGACCCGGAGCGCGGACGGCGGCTGAGCGAACTCGGCGTGCACTCGATGGTCGTCGCGCCCCTGGTGGTGCACGACGCCGTGCTCGGCGTGCTCGCGCTGTACCGGTACCGGCGCTCCGAGCCGTTCGACCAGGACGACCTGGAACTGGCCGTCGAACTGGCCTCGCGCGGCGCGGTGTCCATCGACAAGGCGCGCAGCTACGCGCGCGAGCGCTCGATCGCCACCACGCTGCAGCGCCAACTGCTGCCCCGGGAACCGGCGGAGCTGAGCGCCGTGCAGAGCGCGCACGTCTACCTGCCGGGCGTGGTCGGACCGGGCGGCGACTGGTACGACGTGGTGCCGCTGTCCGCCGCCCGGGTCGGCCTGGCGATCGGCTCGGTCACCGGCACCGGCATCGAGGCCGCCGCCGTGATGGGCCAGGTCCGCACCGCGCTGCGCACGCTGGCCGTCCAGGACCTCCAGCCCGACGAACTGCTGGTGCGGCTGGACGACGCGGCCCGGGTGCTCACCGACGAGCAGCAGGGCAGTCTGCCGGCCGGCGCGGACACCCTGCCGGACGGGCTCGCGTCCTGCCTGTACCTGGTCTACGACCCGATCGGCCGGACCTGCACGGCGGCCTCGGCCGGACACCCCGGGCCGGTGGTGGTCGGCGCGGACGGCGTCCCCGTGCCGTTCCCGGTCGAACCCGGACTGCCGCTGGGCTGCGGCGACGGCTGCTACGAGACGCGGGTCGCGGAAATCCCCGTCGGCAGCGTCCTGGCGCTGTACACCAACGGGCTGATGTCCGGCCCCGGGCGGCGCCCCGGCCCCCGGACGGGCGGGGCCGCGGAGCGCGGCGGACTGGAGGAGGCGCTGCCGGTCGGACCGGGGGAGGGCCGGCGGGCGGTGCTGCAGCGGGTGCTGGCCCGGGCCGGGGAGGAGGAACTGCCGCAGCTGTGCGACCAGGCGGTGTACGCGCTGCTGCCCGAACGGCAGCGCGAGGACGCGGTGCTGCTGCTGGTGCGCACCCTGGGGCTGCCGGACGACAAGGTCGCGGTGTGGACCCTGCCCGAGGACCCGGCGGTGGTGCGCACCGCCCGGCGGCTGGCCGAGCACCAGCTCGCCGCCTGGGGGCTGGAGGAGCTGGAGTTCTCCACCGACCTGATCGTCAGCGAGCTGGTGACCAACGCCATCCGGTACGGGAAGTCGCCGATCCGGCTGCGGCTGATCAACGACCGGGGCCTGATCTGCGAGGTGTCGGACAGCTCGGACAGCACCCCGCACCTGCGGCGGGCCAAGACCACCGACGAGGGCGGCCGCGGACTGTTCATCATCGGGCAGCTGGCCCAGCGGTGGGGGACCAGGTTCGCCCGGCACGGCAAGACCATCTGGGCGCAGCAGGAGGTGCCGGGGGAGCGGGACCCGGCGGAGCTGGAGGCCGGCGGCGAGGGCGAACTGCCTGGGTAGCGCGGGGAGTCGCGGGGAGTCGCGGGTAGCGCGGGAGTGCGGGCGGCCGCCGGCGGGGTGCTCCGGCCGGCGGCCGCTCAGGGGTTGCGGGTGGTGCGGGGTAGTGCGGGGTGGTGCTGGTGGGACAGGACTCAGGGGCGGGTCTTGGGGGCGTTCTCCGCCGTCCGGGCCGGGTCGAACTCGGCGACGGGGGACAGGATCTCGTCCATCCGGGCGAGCAGCGCGGGCTCCAGCTTCACGCCCGCGGCCTTGACGTTCTCGGTGACCTGCTCGGGGCGGGAGGCGCCGATGATCGCGGCGGACACGTTCGGGTTCTGCAGCACCCAGGCGACCGCGAGCTGGGCGAGCGAGAGCCCGGCCTCCGCGGCGAGCGGCTGCAGCAGCTGGACGCGCTCCAGCACCTCGGGCCGCAGCAAGCGGGCCACGAAGTTCGCGCCGCCCTTCTCGTCGGTGGCCCGGGAGCCGGCCGGCGGCTCGGCGCCCGGCTTGTACTTGCCGGTCAGCACGCCCTGCGCGATCGGCGACCAGACCACCTGGCCGATGCCCAACTCCTCGCAGGTGGGCACCACTTCACCCTCGATGACCCGCCACAGCGCGCTGTACTGGGGCTGGCTGGAGACGAACGGGACGCGCAGCTCGCGGGCCAGCGCGTGGCCCGCCCGGATCTGCTCGGCGGTCCACTCCGAGACGCCGATGTACAGGGCCTTGCCGGAACGGACCACGTCGGCGAACGCCTCCATGGTCTCCTCCAGCGGAGTCGACGGGTCGTAGCGGTGGGCCTGGTAGACGTCCACGTAGTCGGTCTGCAGGCGGCGCAGCGAGCCGTCGATCGACTCCATGACGTGCTTGCGCCCCAGCCCGCGGTCGTTGCGGCCGGGCCCGGTCGGCCAGAACACCTTGGTGAGGATCTCCAGCCCCTCGCGGCGTTCGCCCTTGAGCGCCCGCCCGAGCACCGACTCGGCGCGGGTCTCGGCGTACACGTCGGCGGTGTCGAAGGTGGTGATCCCGGCGTCGAGGGCGGCGCGGATGCACGCGGCCGCGGTGTCCTCCTCGACCTGCGAACCGTGGGTGAGCCAGTTCCCGTACGCGATCTCGCTGATGATCAGGCCGCTGCGGCCCAGGTGGCGGAATTCCATGGTCCGTACGCTACGCCAGTGGCGGGGGAGAGGAGGGGAGGCGGGTGGCGCGGGGGACGGCGGGGGCCGGGACGGAGGTCGTCCGGCCCGGGCCTTTGGGCCCTACCGAGCGGGAGGCGGGCGGGCGCAGGATCGAGGTACTGGAGACGTGGGACGCGACGAGGATGCGGCGAGGAGTGATCCGCGATGACCGAGTCGACGGCGAGGGCGACGGCGGTGCCCGGGCCGGTGGCGGCGCCCGGGCCGGGAGTGCCGGGCGGGCCGGTGGACGGGGTGCCGGGCGGGCCGGTGGACGGGGTGCCGGGCGGGCCGGTGGACGGGGTGCCGGGCGGGCCGGTGGACGGGGTGCCGGGCGGGCCGGGGCCGGCGGAACTGCGGGAGCTGGTGGCCGCGGCCGGGGCCGCGCCGTCCCTGCACAACGCGCAGCCCTGGCGGTTCCGGCCGACCGCGGACGGGCCCGGGGTGCTGGTGTTCGCCGACCCGGCGCGGGCGGTGCCGCTGGCGGACCCGGACGGGCGCGGGATGCTGTTGTCGATCGGCGCGGCACTGTTCAACCTGCGGGTGGCGGCGGCCCGACTCGGCCTGCCCGTCGAGGAGTTGGACCTGCTGCCGGACCCGCTCGGCCCCGACCGGCCGGTGGCCGTGGTGCGCTTCGGGCCGCGCGGAGTACCGTACGAAACGGCCGAGTTGGCCGGGGCGATCACCCAACGGCACTCCAGCCGCGAGCCGTTCGGGAACCGGGACGTGCCCGAGGCGGTGATCGGCGAGCTGATCGCGGCCGCCGCCGACGAGGACACCGTGCTGGACGTGCTGGAGGAGGACGGGGCGCGCCGGGTGCTCGCGCTGACCGCCGAGGCCGAGGCCAGGATCGCCGCCGACGCCGCCCGCCGGGCGGAGACCGCCGGCTGGGTGCGGGCCGGCGCGGCGCCGGCGGCCCCGGACGGCATCCCGGAACGCGCCCTCGGCCCGCAGGACCACGAAGCCCGGGTGCCCGTAAGGGACTTCGCCGGACGCGGGCCCGCACACGCGCAGCGTTTCGAGGCGCTGCCGCAGGTCGCCACCATCGCCACCCGGGGCGACACCGCCGCGGACTGGCTGCGGGCCGGACAGGCGATGGAACGGGTCTGGCTGGTGGCCACCACCCGCGGGCTGCGGGTCTCGGTGCTCCACCAGGCCGTCGAACTCCCGGACACCCGTTGGCGGTTGCGCGACCCCGAGCGCGGCGTCGGCACCGTGCAGGTGGTGCTGCGGATCGGCTACGGCCCGCCCGGACCGGCCACCCCGCGCCGGGACGTCGAGGACCTGCTGCGCGACCCGGCCGCGGACCGCTGAACCGGGGCCGCCCGGCACTTGTCGGTGCCGGGCGGCACGATCGGCCGCACGACCCCACGGACGGACGGAGCGGCGGCATGACGATCACCAACGAGCGGCTGGCGGAGTACGAGTTCCTGCGCCCGATGCGCGGCGACGGCTACTACCCGGCGCACCTGGTCGCCGCGGGCGGCGAGATCCTGCGCGCGCTGTGCGAGCGGATCGAGGCCGAACCGCCGCGCGGACTCGACGAGTTGTACGCCCTGACGCACGCCGCGACGGAGGAGTTCAACCTGCTGGCGGAGGAGTTCGAGGCGGCCGGCAGCGAGATCGAGACCGTCGCGCGCGACACCATCGCGGTGGACTTCGAGCACCTCGCGCAGGCGTACGGCTTCCCGGACGCCGACCTGGAGGAACTGGTGGCGCCCCGCGACTGGTGACGGCGGTGCTGCTCCGGCGGATGGCGGGGCCGGCGGCGGACGGCGGGGCCGGCGCAGGGGGCGGTGCTAGGGTCCGCGGCATGGGGGAAGACCTGGACGCCGTCGAGTGGACCGCGCTGAGGCACGAACACGGCAGCGCCGACGACCTCCCGGAACTGCTGCGCGCCTGCGCCGGGGACGACCCGGAGGCAGCCGAGGACGCCGCCGCCGAGATCCACGACCGGATGGTGCACCTGGGCGGCTGGATCTGCTCGGCGGCCCCCGCCGCCCTGCCCTTCCTGCTGCGGCTGGCCGCCGACCCCGCCCGGTCGCCGAACGTCCGCCGCAGCCTGCTGGAAACGCTCGGCATGCTCTCCGGCACCCCCGCCGCGCACGTCCCGCCCGGCACCGACGACACCTGGTGGGCGGCCTGGGCGCGGGCCCTGCCGCAGACCCTCGCCCTGCTCGACGACCCGCTGCCCGCGATCCGCCGCGACACCGTCCGGATGCTCCGCACCTGCCCCACCCCCGGCCGGGACCTGCTGCCCGCGCTGCTGCGCCGCCTGCGCACCGAGGACGACCCGGCGACCCGCCTCGCCCTGCTGGCCGCGCTCGGCCCCGTCCAGCGGCGCGAACCCGCCGGCGCGCAGGGCCCCGGGGCCCGGGAGACGCTGCACGCCCTGCTGGCGGGCGGCGACCTCCAGGAACGCCTGGGCGCCGTGTTCGCCCTCGCCCCCGAGGACCGCGGGCTCCCGGCGCGGCACGCCGACCTGATCGCCCGCGCCGTGCGCGACCCCGGAGCCCGGCGGTGGGACGAGGACGGCGGGCCGGGAAGCGTCCACGGCCGGGCGGCGCGGCTGTTCCCCGCACCCGGGCCGGCCACGGCGTTCGTCCGCGAACTGCTCCGCGACCACCCCGACGCCGCGCACCGGGCCGCCGCGCTCGAACAGGCCGGCGGGCTGCTCGCCGACTGGCACTCGCCGACCCCGCGACTGCTGCCCGCGATCGCCGCCCACCTCGACGACCCCGTGCCGGAGGTGCGCCTGCTCGCCCTCGACCTGCTCGCCCGCCTCGGCCCGCCGGCCGTCACCCCGCACGCCGACCGGATCGCGGTCCTGCTCGGCGACGCCGACACCGCCGTCGCCGCCACCGCGACCTGGGCCCTCGCCCGGGGCGGCGACCCGCGCTGCGTGCCCGCCCTGCGCGCCGCCCCCGAGGCTTTCGGCGACACCGGCCACCTCGACCGGGCCGCCCTGCCCGCTCTGCCCGAGGTGCTGGCCCTGCTGCCCGGGCACGCGGACGCCCTGATGCCCGTGCTCGAACGGCTGCTCGCCCGGGACGGGCGCCCGGCGACGGTGTACCGGTGCGGCCGGGTGCTGACCGGCTGGAGCACCGCGAGCCCGACCGCCGTCGAACGGCTGCTCGTCCTGCTCGGCGAGGACCCGGCGTGGGCCAGTGCCGCCGAGACGCTCGCCGGACTCGGCCCGGCGGTGCTCGGCGCCGACCTCGCCGCCCGCGCCAGGACGATGCTCTCCGCACGGATGAACGGCCCGGACAGAGGGGCGGCGACCGCCGCCTGGGCGTGCTGGAGACTCGGCGGCGATCCGGAGGCGGCCGTGGACGCCCTCGCCGCCCACGCGGACGACCACCGCGCGCTGCGGATGCTCGGCGACCTCGGCCCGCACGCCGCCCGCTGCGCCGCACTACTGCGCGAGCGCGCCGCCGACCCGGACGAATGGACCGGGGTGCGGGCCGCGGGCGCGCTGTGGGCGGCGACCGGCGACACCGGGACGGCCGTCCCCGTGCTGCTCTCCGCCCTGCACGGCCTCGACCGGGGGCAGTACCACCCCGTCATGCCCGCCGCCGTCCGGCAGCTGGCCCTGATCGGCCCCGCCGCCCGCCCCGCCGCCCCGCTGCTGCGCGCCGCCCTCGCCGCGGACCGCCGGCTGCGCGGCGAGGACGCGACCTGGCGCGGCTTCCTCCGGGACGAGGAGCTGCGGGCGGCGGCCTCCCGGGCGCTGGCGGCCGTCGGGGGATGACGCGCGAGGGCGCGACCTCGGCGGTCGCGCCCTCGGGGTGTGCGGGGAAGCCCGCGGCGGGTCAGCCCGCCTTGACCTCGCCGGTGAGTTGGGGCAGGACGTTGAAGAGGTCTCCGACGACGCCGTAGTCGACGAGTTCGAAGATGGGGGCTTCGGGGTCCTTGTTGACGGCGACGATGGTCTT
>NZ_JBSGET010000213.1:0-9795 GCF_053603035.1 Kitasatospora sp. NPDC004272
GCGACGGTCAGCGACAAGGTCTACGGCATCGCCAACTTCGGCACGGTGACCGGCTTCGTCTACAACAAGAAGGTCTGGGCGGACGCCGGCGTCACCGAGTGGCCCAAGACCCCGGACGAGTTCGTTGCCGACCTGAAGGCCATCAAGGCCAAGGGCCAGGCGGTGCCGTACTACACCAACTACCACGACAGTTGGCCGCTGCGGCAGTGGACCGACGCGATCGGCGCGCCCAGCTGCAACGAGGGCGCCAAGGACGCGATGGCCACCACCGCGACCCCCTGGACCAGCGGCAACGACATCTACACCATCGACAGCCTGGTGTACTCGATCGTCAACCAGAAGCTGTCCGAGGACGACCCGACCACCACCAACTGGGACCAGTCAAAGGTGATGCTGGGCACCGGCAAGGTCGGCACGATGTACCTGGGCTCCTGGGCGATCTCGCAGATGCAGGACGCCGCGACCAAGGCCGGCGCCAGCCCGGACGACATCGGCTACATGCCCTTCCCGTCCACCTCGGGCAAGGCGTGCACGGTGCTGCAGCCGGACTACAAGTACGGCATCAACAAGCACTCCAAGAACCAGGAGGCCGCGCGGGCCTGGCTGGACTGGTACATCACCAAGTCCGGTGCGGCCCAGGCCGAGCAGGGCATCTCCTCGGTCAAGGGCACCGAACTGCCCGGCGCGCTCAAGCCGTTCGCCGACAAGGGCGTGCAGATGATCGGCCAGAAGCAGGACAAGTCCGCCACCGTCAAGAAGATCGACAAGGGCGCGGAGATCAACCTGGACGCCCCGGACTACCGGCAGAAGCTCGTGGACATCGCCCGCGGCGCGGCCTCCGGCGACCAGAACAGCTACTTCGCCGAGCTGAACAAGAAGTGGTCCGAAGCCCAGAAGACCGTCAACGGCTGACCCCACCGGTCGAGTTGACCGAGCGGCATGGCCACTGCCCACCGCCCCGAGGAGCAGGGGCAGGGCCGTGCCGCCCACCAGGTGTCAGGACTTGAGAAGGAACGGAAGATGACTGCACTGCAGAGGGACCGGGGTGCCGGAAAGCCCCCCGCGCAGGCCGAGGCCGGCGAGGCCGCCCCGGCCGACCGGCGCCGAGCTCCCCGGCGCAAGGCTCTGCGCCGCCACTGGTGGTTCACCCCCTGGCTGTACCTGGTGGTACCGCTGGTGTTCCTGGTGACGTTCACCTACCTGCCGATCGGCGACATGATCGGCTACAGCTTCACCGACTGGGACGGGATCAGCCCGGAGCGCAACAACGTCGGCCTGAAGAACTACACCGACCTGTTCACCCGGCCCGAGCTGTTCAAGGTGTTCCTGGTCTCCGGCGTCTACCTGATCGCCGCGGTGCTGCAGATCGCGCTGGCCCTGTACTTCGCCACCGTGCTGAGCTTCAACACCCGCTTCCGGAACCTGTTCAAGGGCATCCTGTTCTTCCCGTACCTGATCAACGGCGTCGCCATCGGGTTCGTCTTCCTGTTCTTCTTCCAGCCGCACGGCACCCTGGACTCGCTGCTGTCGATGATCGGCGTGCACGGCAAGCACCAGTGGCTCGGCGACCCGGACCTGGTCAACAAGTCGCTGGCCGGCGTGTCGGTCTGGCGCTACACCGGCCTGAACCTGGTGCTGTTCCTGGGCGCCATCCAGTCCATCCCGCCGCACCTGTACGAGGCCGCCGCGCTGGACGGCGCCAACCGCTGGCAGCAGTTCCGGCACATCATCGCGCCCAGCATCAAGCCGGTGATCAGCCTCAGCGCGATCCTCGCGGTCTCCGGCTCGCTCGCCGTCTTCGAGATCCCGTACATCATGACCGGCGGTTCCAACGGCTCGCAGACCTTCGTCATCCAGAGCATCAACATGGCGTTCAAGTTCGACAAGTTCGGTCTCGCCTCGGCCAGCGCCGTCGTGCTGATCATCCTGATCCTGATCGTCACCTGGATCCAGCGCCGCCTGGTGCCGGAGGAGAGGGTGGAACTGTCGTGACCACCAACGCCGTTACGAACAACCGTCGCCGCTTCCACGCCCGTTCCGCCGCCGCGTCCGGCGCCAAGTACCTCTCCCTGGTGCTGGCCAGCGCAGTCGTGCTGGTCCCGCTACTGGTGATCCTGTTCACCTCGCTGAAGACCCGCAAGGAGGCGCTGGGCACCGGGCCGCTCGACCTGCCCTCGAACTGGTTCAACTTCGAGAACTTCCGCATCGCCTTCACCCAGGGCCACATGATGCCGGCGTTCCTGAACACCGGGATCATCCTGCTGGTGTCCGTCACCGGCACCGTGGTGATCGGCTCGATGACCGCCTACGCGATCGACCGCTTCGAGTTCCGCTTCAAGGGCCTCGTGATGGGCGCCTTCCTGCTCGCCAGCCTCGTCCCCTCGGTCACCACCCAGGTCGCCACCTTCCAGATCGTCAACGAGCTCGGCGCGTTCAACACCCGCTGGGCGCCGATCCTGCTCTACCTGGGCACCGACATCATCTCGATCTACATCTTCCTGCAGTTCATCCGCTCCATCCCGGTCTCCCTCGACGAGGCGGCCCGCCTCGACGGCGCGAACTCGTTCACCATCTACTGGCGGATCATCCTGCCGATGCTCAAGCCGGCCATCGCCACCGTGGTGATCGTCAAGGGCGTCACGGTCTACAACGACTTCTTCATCCCGTTCCTGTACATGCCCTCCACCGACCTGGGCACCATCTCCACCTCGCTGTTCCGCTTCCAGGGCCCGTTCGGCGTCAACTGGGAGATCATCTCGGCCGGCGCCATCCTGGTCATCCTCCCCACCCTGATCGTCTTCCTCGCCCTGCAGCGCCTCATCTACGCCGGCTTCGCGGCCGGCTCCACCAAGTGAGCCGCCGCACCGGGGGGAACGGGCGGCGGCACCGCACCTGCGCCGCGGTGCCGCCGCACGGAGGCCCGGCGGGACGGGCGCACGGGGGAACGACCGGACGGGCCCGGGAAGCGGCGGGACGGGAACGGGAACGGGAGGTGGCGCGGTGAGCGGACGCATCACCATCCGGGAGGTCGCCGCCCTCGCCGGGGTCTCCGCCGGGGCCGTCTCGCTGGCCCTGAACGACCGGCCCGGGGTCTCCACCGCCACCCGGGAACGGATCCGGGCCGCCGCCGAACAACTCGGCTGGGTGCCCAGCCAGGCCGCCCGCAGCCTGGCCCGGCTCGCCCCCGGCAGCGACACCATCGGGCTGGTCATCACCCGCCCGGCCCGCCAACTCGGCCTGGAACCCTTCTACATGGAGTTCATCTCCGGGATCCAGAGCGTGCTGGAGGAACGCTCGGCCACCCTGCTGCTGCGCCTGGTCCGCGACCGGGAACAGGAGATCGCCGTGCACCGCACCTGGTGGCGCACCCGCCGGGTCAGCGGCTCCGTCCTGGTCGACCTCACCGAGGCCGACCCGCGGATCCCCGCCCTCGCCGCCCTCGGCATGCCGACCGTCGCGGCCGGCCACCCCGGCCTGGCCGGCGGCGAACTGGCCGCGGTGTGGACCGACGACTCGGCCGCCGTCGAGGACGCCGTCCGCTACCTCGCGATGCTCGGCCACCGCCGGATCGCCCGGGTCGGCGGCGCCCCCGACCTCGGCCACACCGCGATCCGCACCAGGGCGCTGGCCACCGTCGCCGAACAGCTCGGACTGGAGCCGCCGCGCAGCGTCCCCACCGACTTCTCCGGCCAGGCCGGTGCCCGCGCCACCCGGATGCTGCTCGCGTCCGCCAACCGCCCCACCGCGATCATCTACGACAACGACATCATGGCCGTCGCGGGCATCTCGGTCGCCGCCGAGTTCGGCCTGCACGTCCCCGCCGACCTGTCCCTGATCGCCTGGGACGACTCCCAGCTGTGCCGGCTCACCCACCCCGCGCTGTCTGCGATGAGCCACGACGTGCACGGGTACGGCGCGCTGGTCGCCCGCACCCTGTTCGACGTCATCGAGCACCGCGGCACGCCCGCCGGGCCGGCCCCCACCCCCGTGCTCGTCCCGCGCGGCAGCAGCGCCCCGCCCGCCACCCACTGACCGCAGCCCGCCCCGCCCGCAGACTCCCGGCCCGTCCCCGACTCCTTTTGAGGGTAAGGAAGTTCGGGGCCGGGCCGGGGCACCACCCTCCCGGAGCACCCCCGATGACCGCCGACCTGCTCGCCACCACCATCCGCCACTACGCCTGGGGCTCCACCACCGCCCTCGCCCAACTGGCCGGCCGCCCGCCCGGCGGCGAACCCGAGGCCGAACTCTGGATGGGCGCCCACCCCGGCGCCCCCTCCCGGATCGACCGCGGCCGCGGCCCCGAACCGCTCGACGCCGTCATCGCCCGCGACCCCGCCGCCGAACTCGGCCCCCGGGTCGCCGACCGCTTCGGGCCCCGACTGCCCTTCCTGCTCAAGGTGCTGGCCGCCGAACACGCCCTCTCCGTGCAGGTCCACCCGACCACCGCCCAGGCCGAAGCCGGGTACACCGCCGAGGACGCCGCCGGACTCCCGCTCGACGACCCCCGGCGGATCTACCGCGACCGCAGCCACAAACCCGAACTCATCTGCGCCCTGGGCGAGTTCGACGCCCTCTGCGGCTTCCGTGACCCGCGCGCCAGCGCCGAGCTCTGGCAGCGCCTCGACCTCCCCGCCCTCGCCCCCTGGATCGACACCCTGCGCACCGCCCCCGCCGAGACCGCCCTGCGCACCGTGCTGACCGCCGCTCTCGCCGACGACCGTGCCCGCGGCGAGCAGGCAGCCGCCGAGCTGCCCTCCGCGTTCAGGAAGTTGGCCGAGAGCGACGACCCGGACGCGGCGACCTGGACCGTCTACCTGGACGCCGCCCGGGACTACCCCGGCGACCCCGGCATCCTGGCCGCCATGCTGCTGGGCCACGTCCGGCTCAGCGCCGGCCAGGCCCTCTACCTCGACGCCCGCGTCCCGCACGCCTACCTGCGCGGACTCGGCGTCGAGATCATGGCCAACTCCGACAACGTGCTGCGCTGCGGACTCACCCCCAAGCACGTCGACACCGCCGCCCTCGCCGAGGTCGTCGACTTCCGCCCCACCGCCCCGTACCGCGCCCCCGCCGTCCCCGTCGGCCCCGGCGAACTCGAATTCCTCACCCCCGCCGCCGAGTTCACCCTCTCCCGGATCGAACTCGGCGACCCCGCCCCCGTCGTGATCGACGACGACGGCCCGCAACTGCTGCTCTGCGTCCGCGGCACCGTCCGCCTCCACGACGGACCCACCCTCGGACCCGGCGAGTGCGCGTACGTCCCCGCCGCGGGCGGACCACTGCGACTGGCCGGGGACGCGACGGTCTTCCGGGCGAAGGTGCCGCGCGGGCGGTGAACTCGGCGCGGACGGGCAGAAGCAGTACTGTCCGTTCCGCAGTTCCCGTCCGCCCGTCCGCCCGTCCGCCCGTCCGCCCGTCCGCCCGCCCGTCCGCCCGTTCGACTGTTCGCCCCCGACCCTCCGCCCGCCGCCCGAACCGCCCGCCGTCCGGTGACCGTCAACCCGGGCGGCGGGCACCGCACGTCCCGCCACACCCGAGGAGCCCGCATGCCGCCCGCCGCCACCGCCACCACCGTCCTGTTCCAGGGCGACAGCATCACCGACGCCGGACGCGACCGCACCCGCCCCGACCACCTCGGCCACGGCTACGCCGCGATGGCCGCCGCCGCCCTCCCCGGCACCCCCACCGTCCTCAACCGCGGCATCGCCGGAGACCGGATCACCGACCTGCGCGCCCGCTGGGACGAGGACACCCTCGCCCACCGCCCGCAACTCCTCTCCCTGCTCATCGGCGTCAACGACACCTGGCGCCGCTACGACAGCGGCCGGCCCAGCCCCGCCGACGCCTGGGAACACGAGTACCGCGCCCTGCTCGCCCGCCTGCACACCCACTGCGCGCCCCGGCTCGTCCTGATCGAACCCTTCCTCGTCCCCGTCACCCCCGCCCAGTGGACCTGGCGCGAGGACCTCGACCCGCGGATCCACGCCGTCCGCCGCCTCGCCGCCGAGCACGACGCCCTCCTGCTCGCCGCCGACGGCCTGCTCAACCAGGCCGCCCGCACCGCCGGTGACCCCACCCTGATCGCCGGCGACGGCGTCCACCCCACCCCCCTCGGCCACCGCCTGCTCGCCGACGCCTGGCTCGACCTGGTCACCGACGGGGCCTGACACCCCCGGCCGGCCGCTGCCGGCCCCGGGCTGGGCCGTCCGGCTTCCGTCCGGCTTCCGTCCGGGGTTCGGGCGGTTTTCGCGCGGCTCCGGCGCGGCTTCCGGTGCGTGGCCGGCGGCCGGAAGCGGACGGGGAGGGGCGGGCGTGTCGGGCGGGGTGGCGCGCGCACTATTCTCCCTGACATGACCAGCAGCCCCACCAGTAGTCTCCGCGGTGCCCGCCCGACCATGAAGGACGTCGCGGCCGCCGCCGGGGTCGGGCTGAAGACGGTCTCCCGGGTGGTGAACGGGGAGAGCGGCGTCACCCCCGAGATGGCCGCCCGGGTGCGGGCCGCGATCGAGGCGCTCGGCTTCCGGCGCAACGACAGCGCCCGGCTGCTGCGCACCGGCCGCACCGCCAGCGTCGCCCTGCTGCTGGAGGACATCAGCGACCCGTTCTCCTCCGCGCTCTCCCGCGCCGTCGAACAGGTCGCCGCCGCCGAGGGCTGCCTGCTGTTCACCGGCTCCAGCGGCGAACAGCCGCACCGCGAGAAGGAGTTGGCCCTCGCCTTCTGCGCCCGCCGGGTCGACGGACTGATCGTCGTCCCGGCCGGCCACGACCACGGCTACCTGCTGCCCGAGGTCGAGTCCGGCACCCCCGTGGTCTTCCTGGACCGCCCCGGCAGCATCGCCGCCGACGCCGTCCTCAGCGACAACGCCGGCGGCGCGAAGGCCGGCACCGCCCACCTGATCGCCCACGGCCACCGCCGGATCGGCTTCATCGGCGACCTTCCCACCATCCACACCGCCGCCGAGCGGGCCCGCGGCTACCGCGAGGCGATGGCCGAGGCCGGACTGCCCGTCGACGAGAAGTGGATCGACTGCGGCCCCACCGACCGGGCCCGGGTCGCCGCCGCCGTCCACCGCCTCACCACCGGCCCCGACGCCGTCACCGCCCTGTTCACCGCCAACAACCGGGTCACCCTCGCCGCCCTGCACCACCTCCCCGCTGCGGTCCGCCCCGCCCTGGTCGGCTTCGACGACCTCGAACTCGCCGACCTGCTCACCCCCGGCCTCACCGTCGTGGCCCAGGACCCGGTCGCCCTCGGCGCGCTCGCCGCCCGCCGGCTCTTCGACCGCATGGCGGGAGAAGCCTCGCCCCCGGCGCGGCTGGAGATCCCGACGCTGCTCATCCCGCGCGGCTCGGGGGAGACGCCTCCCGGCGGACACTGAGAGCAAGGGCGCGCGTCCAGGCACCCGGGGAACGGCGAGGCCGCGGCTGCCGGCGGTTCACCGCCGCCCAGCGCGTCTGCTTCTGGTCCTGTTACTGCACGCAGCAGCACGGACCTCCGATGGGCTCCGGCCGTCAGCAGCATCGACCCGCCGTTCCCCGAGCCCCTGACGGGGCCCATGCGCAGCACGGCCCCGCCGTTCGGAGCCGAGCCGATGTGCCGTTCGGCGGCGGGGACCTGACAGGATGGGGGCCCGCAGGTGGCGGGTGGGTGAGGGACGGGGTGAGCGGCAGGATGCAGCGCCGGGTGACGATCCGGGACGTGGCGGCGCGGGCCGGGGTGTCCGCGGGGGCGGTCTCGCTGGCCCTCAACGACCGGCCGGGGGTCTCCGACGCGACCCGGCGGCGGATCGTCGAGGCGGCCCGCGAGCTCGGCTGGTCACCGAACCTGGCGGCCCGCTCGCTCGCCCAGGGCGACCGGGTGCACACCGTCGGCATGGCGCTGACCCGGGGCGGGCCCGGGCTGGACCAGGTGCAGATGGCGCTGATCGGCGGCATCGAGCAGGTGCTCGCCGAGCGGCCGTGCGCGCTGCTGCTGCACAGCGTCCCGGACCGGGACGCGGAGATCGCGCTGTACCGGCAGTGGTGGCAGTCCGGGCGGGTGAACGGTTCGGTGCTGGTCGGGGTGGTCGCCGACGACCCCCGGCTGGAGCCGGTGCACAAGCTCGGGATGCCGGCCGTCGCGGTCAGCCAGCCCGCGCTGTCCGGCCCGTTCCCGGCGGTGTGGACGGACGACGCGGCTGCGATCGCCGAGGCCGTCCGCTACCTGGCCCTGCTCGGGCACCGCCGGATCGCCCACGTCACCGGCCCCGAGGCGCTCGGCCGCACGCTGCTGCGCGGGGACGCGTTCGCCGCCACCGCCGCCGAACTCCCGGCCGTCACGGCCCGCAGCCTGCCCACCGACCTGTCCGCGCCCGCCGGGGCCCGGGCCACCCGGACCCTGCTGACGGCCGCCGAGCGGCCCACCGCGATCGTCTACGACAACGACATCATGGCGGTCGCCGCGGTCGCCGTCGCCGAGGAGCTCGGCCTGCGCGTCCCGCAGGACGTCTCGCTGGTCGCCTGGGACGACTCCGACCTGTGCCGGATCACCCGCCCGCAGCTCTCCGCGCTCAGCCACGACCCGTTCGCGGTCGGCGAGGAGGTGGCCCGCTGCCTGCTGGAACTCATCGACGAGGGCCGCGCCCCGTCCCGCCCGGCTGGCACCCCGGTGCTCGTCCCGCGCGGCAGCACCGGCCCCGCCGCGCCCTGAACCGGCTGCCCGCCGGGCATACCTGGCTGACGGACGACGGCGGGCACGGGACGTTGGCAGGCTGAGACCGGCTGGAGCGCTCGCGCAGCGCGCGGCCACGGCGCGGCAGGTGGAGCAGTTGCGGACGCGGATCGTCGGCAGCGCCCGCCGCCGTCCGACGGTGCGGCCCTCGCGGCGTTCCGTGCGGGGTTCCGCGCCCGGACGCCGGGCCGGGGTTCAGGTGCGCAGCAGGGCGAGGGCCAGGGTGCGGGCCCGGTAGTCGTCGCGGCCGCCACCGGTGCGGCCGAGCAGGGCGGGGAGGCCCTCGGGGAGCAGGCGGCGCGGGGCGAAGGCCAGGCCGCGCAGGAACGGGCGGGCCTCCGCCGGGAGCCGGGGGAGGGCGGCGAGCAGCGGCAGGGCGCGCAACACGGCTCTGGCCGGGTCGAGTTCGGCGATCAGGTCGGCGGCGGGCAGGCCGGGGGAGCCGGTGATCCGGCGGTGGGCCCCGGCGGCGGCGATCCGGTGTTCGGGGCGGCGGTCGGCGAGCAGCGGGGTGATCAGCGGCAGCAGCGGTGCGGCGGCGGGCCCCAGCGGCTCCAACTCGGCGATTGCGGCCAGGGGTTGGGGGCCGGTCAGGAGTTCCGGGAAGACCCGCAGGGCCGGCGCCGGGTCCCCGGTCAGCCGGTAGTGGGCGGCGGTGGCGCCGCGCGCAGCGTTCCGTCCTCGGCGGTGGCCGACTCGCTCAGCAGGGCGGCGAGTTCGGGGGTGGCGGTGGCGGTGCGGCCGAGTGTCCGGGCGGCCCGGGCGGCGGCCCGGCCCGCGCGCAGGCAGGCGGTCAGTTCGGGGGTGCCGCCGCCGATCGCGCCGAGTGCGTCGACGAGCGTCCGGCTGGTGAACTCGTCCGGGCCGGAGGCGAGTTGCCGGGCGATCAGGACGCGCAGCCGGGGGCGGGCGGTGGCGGGCAGCAGGTCGAGGGCGCGCGGGTCGCGGGCCCGGACCAGGGCTAGTGCCGCGTCAGGCAGCCTTTGCCGTGAAGGAGCGGCGTCCGGTGCGTGCTGTCGGCGTGCCGGCCGGAAGCCCTCGTACTGGATGTACTTGGGTTTTCGGCCGGTGCGGCGAGAGTGCGT
>NZ_JBSGET010000214.1:0-9608 GCF_053603035.1 Kitasatospora sp. NPDC004272
GGGGCGGCCGTCGGCCGCCCCCCACCACCGCGTCCGCGGGTCAGCGCGGTGGCCGCCCGATGCCGGCGGCCACCGCGTGCAGGCCGCCGTCGGCGTGCAGGACCTGGCCGGTGGTGCTGGCGGCGAGGTCGGAGAGCAGGAACAGGACGGCGCCGACCACCCGCTCCGGGTCGGTGCGGTCCCAGCCGAGCGGGGCCCAGCGCTCGTAGTGGTCGGCCAGCGCGTCGAAGGTGCCGACGCCCTTGGCGGAGAGGGTCTCCAGCGGTCCGGCGGCGACCAGGTTGACCCGGACGCCGTCCGGGCCGAGGTTCAGCGCCAGGTAGCGGGCGACGGCCTCCAGCGCGGCCTTGGAGACGCCCATCCAGTCGTAGCCGGGCAGTGCCCGGCTGCTGTCCACGGTGAGGCCGACGATGCTGCCGCCGCGGGCGCCCTTGGCGAGCAGCGGGGCGAGCGCGGCGGCGAGCCGCTGCAGCGAGTACGCGGAGACCTGGAAGCCGGTCATCGCGCTGGCCGCCGGGGTGGCCAGGAAGTCGCCGCCGACGGCGTCCGCGGGCGCGTAGGCGACGCTGTGCAGCACGCCGTCCAACTCGCCCCAACGGTGGGTGAGTTCGTCGGCGAGGGCGGCGAACGCGGCCTCGTCGGTGACGTCCAGTTCGAGCAGGTCGGGTTCGACCGGGAGCTGCTTGGCGGCCTTGCGGGTGATCCGGGCGGCCCGGCCGAAGGAGCTGAGCAGGATCTCGGCGCCGGAGCGCTGCAGGGCCTCCGCGACGTGCCAGGCGATCGACTCCCGGTTGGTGACGCCGGTGACCAGGTAGCGGCGGCCGGTGAGGTCGAGGCCGCTGCCGGTCGTGGTGGCGGTGGTGGTGGCGGTCATGGTGCTCCCAGTACCAGGACGGCGTTGTGTCCGCCGAACCCCAGCGAGTTGGACAGTCCGGTGGTGCGGGCGCCGCCGGGCGGGGCCAGTTCCCGGGCCGTCCGGAGGTGGTCGGCCGGTTCGAGCGCGGGGTCGGGCCGGGACAGGCCGAGGGTGGGCGGCGCCCAGCCGGTGCGCACCGCGTCGAGCGTGACGATGGCCTCCACCGCGCCGCCCGCGCCGAACAGGTGCCCGGTGGCGGCCTTGGTGGAGGAGAGCGGGACGGCGGCCGCCCGCTCCGCGCCGAGGGCCAGCCGCAGCGAGCGCAGTTCGGCCTCGTCGTTCAGCCGGGTGCCGGTGCCGTGCGCGTTGACGTAGTGCAGGCCGGCCGGGTCGGTGCCGGCGTCCGCGAGGGCGCGCCGGACCGCCAGGGCGGCCATCGCGCCGTCGGGGGCGGGGGCGGTGAGGTGGTGGGCGTCCGAGCTGGCGCCGTAGCCGAGCACCAGGCCGAGGATCCCGGCGCCCCGGGCCAGCGCGTCCTCGACCCGTTCCAGCACCAGGACGCCCGCGCCCTCGCCCATCACGAAGCCGTCGCGCTCCTCGTCGAAGGGCAGGCAGCGGCCGGTCGGGGAGAGCGCCCCGGCGGCGGCGAACGAGTCCCGCACCAGCGGGAGCAGGGCGGCCTCCGCACCGCCGACGACCATCGCCCGGGCCGCCCCGGAGCGCACGGCCCGCAGGCCGTGGCCGATGGCCTGGGCCCCGGCCGCGCAGGCGCCGGAGACCGCGAAGGACTCCCCGCGCAGCCCGTGGCGGGTGCTGACCGCCACGGCGGCGCTGTTGGGCATCATCAGCGGGACGGTCAGCGGGGAGCCGGACGCGGCGGCGCCGGCCTCCGGCACGCCGCCGAGGCCGGTGCCGATGACGCAGCCGATCTCCTCCGCCGGGTAGGGCAGCCCGGCCGACCAGCCGGCCTGTCGCAGCGCCTCCTCGGCGGCGACCAGCGCGAACTGGGCGAACCTGGCGGTGCGGCGGCGCTCCCGGCGGCCGAGGTGCTCGCCCTCGTCGAACTCGGTGCAGCGGCCCTCGCCGGGGCCCAGGCCGCTCTCGCCCGCCCTGAGGCGGGCGGTCAGGACGGCGGCACCGACGCCGAGCGGGGTGACCGCACCGACGCCGGTGACCGCGACGGCAGAGGTCAACTGGCGGCCTGCTCGACGATCCTGGCGACGAGCTGGTCGACGGTGACCCCGGCGAGCTCGGGGCGCGGGATGGTGACGCCGTACTCGCGCTTGATGGTCGCCATCAGCTCGGCGGCGTCCAGCGAGTCGATGTCCAGGTCGTCGAACTTCGCGTCGGGGGAGATGGTCTCCTCCTCGACCCCGGACTCGACGAGCTCGACGCGGATGAGGTCGAGTACCGCCTCGGCGGTGACAGACATGGTCGTTCCTTACTCTGGTGCGTCAGGTGGGTCGGGCGCGCCTGCTGCGGGGCGCGGAGTGCTGCGGGGCACTGCGGGTGCTGCGGAGTAGTGCGGTGCTGCGGGGTGCCGGGCTCGGAGCTGCGTGCGCTCGGGGCCGGCTCAGGGCCGCTGGAAGGCCGGCGACTGGCCCTGCGCCCAGTACCACTGGCGCCAGTAGCTCTCGGCCAGGTCCAGCCAGGTGCCCAGCCGCTCGGAGCTGTCCAGGAAGTGGTTCAGGCTGACCATCAGCCAGCTGTAGACCGCCTGGCTGTCGCGGCAGCCGCCGCAGTCGCCGGAGGTGCAGCAGAACTGCAGGGTCTTGTAGTCCGCGCCGTACACCGCGAAGCCGTCCAGCACCGGGTTGCCGTTGCCGACCCGGAGCTCGTGCTCCGGCATGTCGACGCTGATGCTCGGGCAGACGTCGTAGCCGAACTGCCCGTTCCAGTGGGTGCGTCCGGTGATCAGCGTCTCGATGAAGTACGGGTGGCTGACCACGGTGTCCGGGTACAGCTCCTTGACCCGCAGCGCCTCGGCCAGGGTGCGCTGCTCGTTCTCGATCCGCAGCGGGTGGTCGGAGCCGTGCTCGCTGTAGAAGTTGAACGTCACCAGGTTGCCGTTGTCGCGGATGGCCCGGACGGTGGGCTCCACGTACTCCAGGCCGTCCTCGGACAGCGCGAAGACGAAGGTCACCCGGGGGTCGTCCTTGTAGTGGCCGAGCCCCTTCTCGAACAGGCCGGTGAACGAGGAGCCGTTGGGCCGGTGGGCCCGCAGCTGGTCGTCGAGCGGGCCGCCGCCGAAGAGGCTGATCCCGATCGCCACGTTCTCGTAGCCCTCGCGGGGCAGCGGCCGCAGGCCGTTCGAGGAGATCGTGATGTACGGGAGCTCCTCGACGAACGGGCGGACCCGGTCCAGCACCAGGGTCGGCTCGCCGCCGATCAGGGTGGCCTGGGTGACGCCGTCCGCGGCGAGCTTCCGGGCGAACTCCCGGATCAGGCCCGGGTCGGAGGTCTCCTTGACGGCGGTGTCGAAGCCGCCCTCGAAGTACCAGCAGCCCTTGCAGCGGATGTTGCAGGTGGTGGTGAGGTGCACCTCGCAGGCGCGCACGCGGTGCCCCATGCCGCGGAGCGTCTTGAGCCGCTCCGCGTAGTCCGGCCGGTCGGCGAGCAGGCCGCGCAGGCGGGCCTTGGACTCGGCGCGGGACGGCGGACGGGGGGTGATCACGACAGGGGTGGCCATGGCGTCTCCGGGACTCACTCAGGGACGCGCAGGCCGAGATTGGCGATGCGCGGCAGAACCTTCTCGCGCCAGGCCTCGATGGCCTCGGCATTGGTGGTCTTGCGCAGGCCGTAGCGGACGGCCAGCTGGGAGCGCTTGGTGTTGGGGCTCCCCAGGATGCCGACGAACATCGGCCACAGCCGGTCCAGCGCCGCCTGCAGCTGCGCGCGGCCCTCCTCGGTCTCGGCGAGGTTGCGGCAGACCCGGGCACCGTGGGCGATGTGGATCTTCTCGTCCAGGATGATGGTGCGCACGGCCTCGGCCCACGGCTTGTAGCTGCTCTCCGCGAACTCGCGGAGCATCACCATCGCGGTCTCCTCGCCGATGTAGGAGTAGATCCCGCGCTCGGCCCAGGTGGTGCAGTCGTGCATGCGGTCGTCCGCGAACAGCACCCGCTCGGAGATGGACTGCGTCTCCATGTAGGAGGTGTCGACCCCGAGGTCGGCGAGGATCCGCTTGCCGATCTTGTAGTGGTCGTACTCCTCGGTGGCGCGCTCGGCGCACACCTGGCGCTCCTCCGAGCTCGGCGCGAGCGGCAGGAACATCAGCGCGTAGTCGTCGCCGCCGGAGAGCTCGCCCTCCGTGTTGATGGTGATCTGACTGATCAGCATCTTCTGGTAATCGCGGGGCATCCGCCGGAATTCCTCCGGCGTCCGCACCACGACTTCCTCGTCGTCTAAGATCTGCGTCGTCATGTGCCCTCACCTCTTCGGCTAAAAACGCCGGGAGGGGTGCGCGCCACCCGTTGACCGGACGTCAGGGTGCGGCAGCTGAGCGGGAATTCCCCCCCGGTGGCTCACCCCGACCCTGCCACAACCGGTCGTGTTCGGGCCAGACCCGTGTGATGAGTGATCGTCAAACTCCAGCGTTATGAACCGGTTTGACCGGTCCTCACCGCCACTCCCGTCTCACCATGCAGAACAGTCACGGAACTTGTCCTGCGGCCGCCACCGGCGGTCGCTAGACTCCCGCCGATGCACTCGACTCAGGACCCGGCAAGCACCGCCGGCCCGCTGCGCCGGGCCATGGAAACCATTCGCACGCTGCGCGCGCAGTTGGACGAACGGCGCGAGAACGACCGGATCGCCGTGATCGGCACCGGCCTGCGCGCCCCGGGTGGGATCTCCGACCGGGCGTCCTACTGGCAGGCGCTCACCGAGGGCCGCGACCTGACCGGCGAACTGCCGGAGCAGCGCCGCCGCGCGTTCCCCGGCGGCTGGGACGGGCTGCTCACCCGCGGCGGGTACCTGGAGGACGTCCTCGGGTTCGACGCGAAGTTCTTCGGGATATCCCCGCGCGAGGCCCGCGGCCTGGACCCGCAGCACCGGCTGCTGCTGGAGGTCGTCTGGGAGGCGTTCGAGGACGCCGCCCTCCCGCCCGGGCGGGTCGCCGGATCCACCGGCGTGTTCGTCGGCATCACCGGCCAGGACTACCGGCAGTGGGCCGACGGCGAACCCAACTCCTCCTGGCTGATCGGCAACGGCCACTGCTTCGCGGCCGGCCGGATCGCCTACACCCTCGGCCTGCAGGGCCCCGCCCTGGCCGTCGACACCGCCTGCTCCTCCTCCCTGGTCGCCGTCCACACCGCGGCCCGCGCCCTCGCCGCGGGCGACTGCGACACCGCCGTGGTCGCCGGGGTCAACCTGGTGCTGGCCCCCCGCTCGACCGCCGAGATCGCCCGCACCGAGGCCCTCTCCCCCACCGGCCGCTGCCGCCCCTTCGACGCCCTGGCCAACGGCTTCGTCCGCGGCGAGGGCTGCGGCGCGCTGATCCTCAAGCGGCTGCCCGACGCCCGGCGCGACCGGGACCGGATCCTCGCCGTCATCGAGGGCAGCGGCGTCAACCAGGACGGCCGCTCCTCCGGCTTCACCGCCCCCAACGGACTCGCCCAGAGCCGGCTGATCACCTCCGTGCTGACCGCCGCCGGGCTCGGCCCCGAGGACGTCGGCTACCTGGAGGCCCACGGCACCGGCACCCCGCTCGGCGACCCGATCGAACTCGAAGCCGCCCGCACCGCGCTCGGCGGCACCGGCCGCCCGCTGCACGTCGGCTCCGTCAAGGCCAACCTGGGCCACACCGAGGCCGCCGCCGGAGTCCTCGGACTGATCAAGGCCGTGCTCTGCCTCCAGCACCGGCAGATCCCCCGGCAGGCCCAGTTCGAGACCCTGAACCCGCGGATCGAGATCGCCGGCAGCGGCCTGACCGTCCCCACCGCGACCGTGCCCTGGCCCGCCGACGCCGGGCGCCGCGCGGCCGTCAGCTCCTTCGGCATGAGCGGCACCAACGCCCACGTGGTGCTCGCCGCCGCCCCCGAACCCGCGGACCCGGACGCGGACGCCGACGCGGACGCGCCCGTGCGCGGCTTCCCGATCAGCGCCCACCAGGACGAGGCGCTGCGCGAACTCGCCGCCCGCTGGGCGGAGGACGTCACCCGGCACCCGTACCCCGCCTTCGCCCGCACCGCGACCCACGGCCGCACCCGGCTCGGCCGGGCCGCCTGGATCACCGCCGCCGACCCCGCGGAGGCCCGCGCCGCGCTGACCGCCCTCGCCCGGGGCGAACAGGACCCCCGGGTGCGCGAACTGCCCCCCGGCGAACCCCTCCCGGACGGCGCCCCCGCCGACGACCGCCCGGCCGCCGACCTGCCCGGCTACCCCTGGCAGCGCACCCCGTACTCGATCCGGCCGCTCTGAGCCCACCCCCACCCGCCCGGGTGGCCGGGCCGGCCGGCACGGTGCCGCGCACCGGCCGGCCCCACCGGAGACCGGCGCCCGGACGGGGAACCCTCCCCACAGAGGGCCCCGCCGGCACGCCGGCCGGGCTGCTCGACGGGCGCGCCGCCCGGGGACCGGTGGGTCCCGCGGCCGACGCGCCCGAGGATGAGCGGCACCGCCGGGGACACCGGCTCCTCCCACCGTGCCCCGCAGCGCTCGCCCAGCACCCTAGGCAGCCGGCGTTACTCGGGCGTTACCGGCCCGGACGGCTCCGCAGGTCAGCGCCCCGGAGCCCGTCCCAGGAGGTCGCCCCCGCCCGGGGCGGCCTCGTCCGTGTTCCGGCAACTCCTCGCAGCAGGGCGGGAATCGGGCTTCGGGCACTCCGTCGACGCGTGACGTGGCAACATCGTCCTTCCCGTACCGCACCGTCTTCTCGCCGTGGGAGCCGCTTTGCCACCACTGTCCGACGATCACCGGCGCATCCAGACCGCTGTGATCGGAGACAAGGACTCGGACATCGCGATCATCCTGCCGATGCGGGCCGGGGAACTGGCCGCCTGGCGACGGAAGCACCCCGAGTACACCTACTGGTGCGGCACCCTGCTGGGAGGCTGCGGCGAACCGCTGACCGACCGCCTCTACCTGGAGAAGGTCTGCCACTTCGCCCACCACCCGCACCACACCTGCACCCGGACCGCCACGGGGGAGGCCAGCGCCGACCACCTCTTCATGCACCGGACGCTGCGCCAGTGGCTCCCCGGTCACGGCCTCGGCGGCGGAGTCCGCTGGACCGGACCGAAACCGGGGCCGGCTTCCGGAATCGACGTCGTCCTCCCCGGCCGGCGCGGCCTCCGGTTCCGGCTCGGCAACGGGAGCGAGCACCTGTGGGGGCCGACGGCCGAGACCGTCGCGCCCGGCGGGGACGACTGGGTCTTCGGCCTGGGGATGCCCGTACCCAGGACGTTCTTCGACGAACAGGGCTACGTCTTCCGCATCAAGTTCGAGACGCGCGGAGCGGAACGCTGCCCCTACTTGGGCGTGCAACAGCCCGTCGGCGGCATCGACTGGGCCCCGTTCACCGAGGCGGTCCTGACCGAGGACGGCCTGACCACACCGGTCGTACGGGAGATCCGCGCCACCCGTGCGCGGACATCCCCACCCACCGCCCCGGCACCCCCGTCGGAGAACGGGAGCGCCCCTCGCGAACTGGACGGTGACGACCTGGTCCTCGCGATCCGCAGCGCCCTGGAGTTGCACGCCAGATGGGGCAGCCGGACGACCTGGAACCGTCTGATGCAGACCGTCGGCACCGACCTCTCCGGACGTGGTGACGGAAGCCTTCGTGCCGTCCTCGTGGCGGTGGACCGGGTTTTCCACCGCGACGATCCGGTGCTGTCCGCCCTGATCAGGACGGATTCGGGCGAACCGTTGCCCTACCTGCCACAGGTCCTGGACGACCTGGGGTTCGGCCTGCCGTCGTCGAAGGCCCAACTCAAGCGGTGGTGCCTGCGGGAGGCCGACCGGGCGTTCGCCAAGTACGGGGTGCCCCCGCGGACCGTTCCGCCCTCGCTGCCGTTGGAGGCCGCGGTTCCCGAAGTGCTGGTCCTGTTGGACACACCGCTTCCCTCCGAACGGCGGAAACCGTCCGCCCGGAGCACCACCACCCGGGCGGCGGCCCGTGTCACGGTCGACCGCTCGACCGCCGACCGTACCCGGCTGGAAAAACTGATCGCGGAAGGCCGGGCCCTCGCCGGAACGGTGATCGGCAGAACCGAACAGAAAAGGCTCGCCGCCGAAACCCAACTCGCCCGCCGCTTCCTCAAGGGCATCCGGCAGAGCACGCTCAACAAGCACGGCACCCAACTCCTGCGCCAACGGATCACCGACCTCGAAGCCGCCGTCGCGGCCGCCCGCAGGAGAGGGCACTACCCCGAGCAGGGCCCGCAGTCCGCCGGAAAGCCGTCCTCACCCGCACCAGCCCCTCGGACTCCGCCGAAGACGTCCCCCACCAGTGGCCCCGCCCCGGCCGGGAAGCCGGCGAAACGCCTGCGCGACCATCTGACCGCCGTCGCACGGAAGGGGAGCACGGTCGCCTGGCCGCTGCTGCCGGACGTGCCGAAGGACGTGAGCGATGCGGAGCGGTGTCGGCTGCTGGTGGCCGCCGAGCGCGTGAGCGGGGGCACCGGCGCGCCGCTGCTGTCCGCGCTCGTGGTGGCTCCGGGTGAGCGCCCGCCCGCTTACTTCCGTTTGCTCCTCGGGGACTTGGGGTTCGCGGTCCCCGTGTCGGACGAAGTACTGGTGCGGATCTGGCGGCGGGAGCAGGAACGGGCCCACGCCGCTCACGCGGTACCGCCGCGCCACGTTCCGGACCGGCTGGTGCCGAGGGCCTCCGAGGTCAGGGGTGCCGGAGGAACGGGAGCCTGATTCCGGGCGGGCCGGGGCCAGTCGGGGACGTCGCGGACGTGGACGCGGTCGTCGCACCAGGCACACTCCCATTCGCCGAGGTCGATGTCGTAGGCGAGGCGGCCGCAGTGGACGGGGATGGGCTGGCTGCCGAGGCGGGTGGTGTGCCAGTCGGTGCGCTGCGGGGCGGAGACGGTGTCGGTCATGGGAGGCAGCGTGCCAGGGGGCACTGACGACCAGTCAGTGCCGGGGCGCGGCCGGGAGCCGGCCCGGCCGAAGACGGTGGGGCTGGAGAGTTGGAGCAGGCGGGGGCCGCGCAGGGTCCAGCGCAGGCCGGTGCGGGAGAAGGCGGGCCGGCGGAGGGCGGAGAGCAGGGCGGGGATGATCGCGGAGGCGGCGACCAGGGTGGGGGCCACCGTGTGCGAGCTCGACTTCATCGAACGGGAGTTCGACGTCTTCACGGGCGACTTCCGCAACCCGGACGCCTACTGGATCACCGTCTTCGGCCGGCCCGGCTGCGCTTCGCCTGGGCCGGCGGCACCACCCCCGACACCGCCCACTACTACCGGGTCTCCACCGCCGACCTGCTGGTCGAGGCCGACAACGCGGTCGCCGCCGGACAGCACGTGCACACCGTCTGGCGCGACCTGAACCACGACCTCGGCCACGACCTGCTGCTCGACCACTACGCCCGGCACGGCCCGAACGGCGAACACCTGCGGCGCCGCCTGGTCTCCCACCGCCCCACCGCCGCCGACCCGTTGCGCACCGACGCCTGGTACCCGCCGCAGGCGTACGAACGCCACTGACCCCGCCGCGGCGCCGCGGCGGCCGCCCGGGCGGGCGGAATGCGGGCAGGCGGGTTCAGCGGTCGCGCCGCGCCCCGCGGGCGGCCCGGCCGACCACC
>NZ_JBSGET010000215.1:0-9455 GCF_053603035.1 Kitasatospora sp. NPDC004272
GCCCCGGCCCGGCCGCCGCCCGGGTGGACAGCGCCGAGCTGGAACGCCTGCGCGCGGCCGCCCCGCCCTGGCCCGGTGGCCCGATCGACCTCGCCCCGGACGGCACCCACCACCTGCTGCGCCGCAAGCTGAAGGATGGCCGGGCGCACTGCGCGGTGCTGGCCGAGCGCGCCGACGGCGGCCGGGTGCTGTTCGAACTCGTCCTCCCCGCCGAGGAGTTCGACCGCCAGTCGGCGCTCGCCGACCCGGCCGAGGTGGACCGGCTGGTCCGGGCCGCGAACCGCACGCCCGTCGCCCGCTGACCGCCCGCCACCCGCGCACCGCTCAGCCCTCCGCCCCCGTGCGCTGCTCCGCCCCCGTCCGCTCGCCCTGTCCCGTCCGCTCGTCCGCCCGCTCGCCCTGCCCCGTCCGCTCGTCCGCCCGCTCGCCGGGCGCGGCTGTCACCGCGACCCGGGGCAGCGCGTACGGGTGGTGCTCGCGCAGGAAGCCCACCAGGTGCTCGCGCAGGTCGCAGCGGAGCTCGAAGGCGTCGCCCGCGTTGGCGGCGGTGGCCAGGGCGCGCACCACCAGGGTGCTGGGGGTGGTGTCGACGACCTGGAGGGCGCTGCCCTCGCCGTCCCAGCGCGGGTTCTTCGCCAGGTAGCTCTCGAACTCCTCGCGCAGCAGGCCGACGGGCGTGCTGTGGTCGAGGTGCAGCAGCGCGGTGCCGGTGATCCGGTCGGAGCGGCGCGACCAGTTCTCGAACGGGCGGCCCGCGAAGTACGACATCGGCATCACGATCCGCCGCTGGTCCCAGGTGGCGATCACCACCGCGGTCAGGGTGATCTCCTCGACGGTGCCCCACTCGCCGCCGACCACCACCACGTCCCCGATCCGGGCCAGGTCGCCGAAGGCCATCTGGATGCCCGCGAACAGGTTCGACAGCGCGCTCTGCGCGGCGATGCCCGCGACCACGCCGACCAGTCCGGCCGAGGCCAGCAGGCTGGTGCCGACCACCCGCACCGCCGGGAAGGTCATCAGCATCGCGGCCAGCGCCAGCAGCGCGATCGCCGCCTGCAGGATCCGCCCCAGCAGCCCGGCCTGGGTGCGGGCCCGCCCGGCCCAGGCCGCGTCCCGGCGGCGCACCGCGAGCCGCACCGCCCCGTCCAGCACCAGCGCGGCCGCCCGGGCGGCCAGCCAGCCGCACGAGCCGATGGTGGCCAGCACCAGCAGGTGCCCGACCCCGCCCGGGGCCCGCACCCACGGCATCGCGGCCAGCAACAGCCCGCAGGCCGCCACCGCGAGGATCGGCTTCCGGCACCCGCGCAGCACCTGCGGCACCGTCCCGGCGGTCACCGACAGCCGCCGGGTCGTCGCGTCCACCAGCCGGTCCACCAGGTAGAGCACCAGCCCCACCGCCGCACCGACCACCGCCAGCCGCACCGCGCTCCACCACCACACCTGCCCTGCCTCCTCCACGCACCCGGCTCCGGATCCTCCGGCCGCCTTTCCGCCCGGCAGGCGTTCACACCCGCCGGCCGGGCATACGCGCGGGTGCCGTCCGTCACCCGTGAGGAGCCCGCGCCGTGAACCCCGTCGAACGCGCCCTGCGCGCCGTGGACCGCACGCAGCAACGGAACCGCCCGCTGGCCGTCGTGGTCGGGGTGGTCAAGAAGTACGGGGACGACCGGGGCGGGCTGCTGGCCGCGCTGATCACCTACTACGGCTTCGTGTCGCTGATCCCGCTGCTGCTCCTGCTGTCCACCGTGCTCGGCTTCGTCCTGCACGGGCACCCGGACGCGCAGCAGGCCGTGGTCGACTCGGCGCTCGCCGACTTCCCGATCATCGGCGACCAGCTGCGGGAGAACGTGCACTCGGTGCAGGGCAGCGGCCTGGCCCTGGTGATCGGCGTGGCGGGCCTGCTGTACGGGGCGCTCGGCATCGCGCAGGTGCTGCAGCACGCGATGGCCGAGGTGTGGAACGTCCCGGGGGTGCGGCGCCCCGGCTACTGGCCCCGGCTGGGGCGCAGCCTGGCGCTGTTCGCGACGCTCGGCACCGGGCTGCTGCTGAGCACGGCCGCGGCGGCGCTGGTGGGCGCGGCGCTGGGCGGCCCGGCGGCCCGGATCGGCGGGCTGCTGCTGTCGGCCGCGCTGAACGCCGGGCTGTTCCTGGCCTGCCTGCGGATCCTCACCCCGAAGGAGGTCCCGTCCCGCGGGCTGCTGCCCGGGAGCCTGGTCGCGGGCCCGCTGTTCACCGTCCTGCAGGCGTTCGGCGCCGTCCTGGTGACGCACCAGCTGCGGCACGCGACCGCCGTCTACGGCTTCTTCGCGACGGTGATCGGCCTGCTCTCCTGGCTCTACCTGGCGGCCCAGATCACCGTGTACGCCGCCGAGGCGAACACCGTCCTCGCCCGCCGCCTGTGGCCCCGCTCGCTGCTCCAGCCCCCGCTGACCGGCCCGGACGAGCAGGTGCTGGAGGACCTCGCCCGGCAGGAGGAGCGCCGGCCCGAGCAGCACGTCGACGTCGAGTTCGAGGACCCGCCCCCGGACCGGGACGGCTCCGCCGACTCCTGAGGGCCCGCCGACTCCTGAGGGCCCGCCGGACGGCGGGCGGCGAGCAGCAGAACGGCGGGCGGCGGGCGGCGGGAACCGGACCCTCCTGACGGCGCGTTCGTCAGCTGTGCGTAGGGTGCTCGTCCGGGCCCCGGTACCGGATCGGTACCGGATCTACCGGGCTGGAACGGGGGGGTGGGCGCCGTGGTGGAGTCCTGGAACGGCGAGGGGCTGCCGCCCGTCGCGGCGGCGCGGATCGCCCGGGAGCGGGCCGACGGCACCTGGTCGTCGGCGCTGTCGGTGGGCGAGTTCGCCGCGGTCAGGTCGGTCGGCTTCGAGCCGGTCGGCCAGGTGATGGGGTCGGCGGTGTACCGGGTCGGCCGCAGCGGCCGGTACTGGGGCTACCACGCCTGCGGCTACCGGGGGACGGGCTGGTTCTCCGGCGGGAAGCCGGCCGCCGTCGCGCTGTCGGGCGAGGGCGCGCCCTCGGCCGCCCTGGTGAAGGTGCTGGACGACGCCCGGCGCGCCGCACTGGGCCGGATGACCGCCGAGTGCGCGGCGCTCGGCGGCGACGGCGTGGTGGCGGCGCAGTTGACGGTGGCCCCGTTCCCGGCCGCGCCGCACTGCCTGGAGTTCAAGGTGATCGGCACGGCGGTGCGCGCCGCCGGCGGGGTGCGGCCGCACCACCCGTTCACCTCGCACCTGGACGGCGCGGGCTTCGCCAAGCTGCTCACGGCCGGCTGGGTGCCGGTGGGCCTGCTGGTCGGGATGTCGGTCGGGGTCCGCCACGACGACTACCGGACCGGCGTGCAGCGGTACTCCTGGTCGAACCAGGAGGTGGCGGGCTGGAGCGAACTGGTCGGCCGGGTCCGGGCCGACGCCCGGGCCCAGGTCCGGCAGCAGGTGGCGAAGCTCGGCGGGGACGGCATGATCCTGGCCGACAACACCTTGCGGGTCTGGGAGGAGCACTGCCTCAACAACGACAAGCAGACCGACCACGTCACCGAGAACGTCCTGTACGGCACCGCGGTCGCCCGCTTCGCCACCGCGCCCGCCCGGCCGCGCACCCTCACCGTCATGCCGCTGAACGGCGACGGCGACCGGCTGCGCCGCCGCCTGGCCCGGGCCGCCCGCCGGTGACCGCGGCCCGCCCTCCGCTCGAACACCGACCCAGCACCGTCACGGGGAGATTGACCAGATGACCACCTCCGATCCCACCGCCCAGGGCGTACCGGCCGACGCGATGCGGCGCCTCGCCAAGCTGCAGCCGGGCAGGCCCGGCTCGATCTTCACCAGCGACCTGTCGGTCAACGAGTTCCTGCTGGTCCGGGAGGCCGGGTTCAAGCCGATCGGCCTGGTCCTGGGCAGTTCGATCTACCACGTCGGGATCCAGCTCGGCCGCTGGGGCAAGAACCAGGAACTGGAGACGCTCAGCCAGGCGATGTACCACGCCCGCGAGTTGGCGATGACCCGGATGGAGGCCGAGGCCGCGGCGCTCGGCGCGGACGGGATCGTCGGCGTCCGGCTCAGCGTGGAGGCCCGCGAATTCGGTTCGGACATCGCCGAGTTCATCGCGATCGGCACCGCCGTCAAGGCCGACCACCCGGCGCCCGGCGGCACCGGCTGGCGCAACAACAAGGGCCAGCCGTTCACCTCCGACCTCTCCGGCCAGGACTTCTGGACCCTGATCCGGGCCGGCTACGCGCCGCTCGGCATGACCATGGGCACCTGCGTCTACCACATCGCGCACCAGAAGGTGAGCGCGGTTTTCTCCAACCTCGGCAAGAACGTGGAGATCGAACCGTTCACCCAGGCCCTCTACGACGCCCGCGAGTTGGCGATGACCCGGATGCAGGCCGAGGCCGAGGAACTGGGCGCCGAGGGCATCGTCGGAGTGCAGCTCAACGCCCACAACCACCGCTGGGGCGGCCACACCACCGAGTTCTTCGCGATCGGCACCGCCGTCCGCCCGCTGCGCGAGGACCACGAGATCGAACGCCCCACCATGGTGCTGAGTTTGGACGACTAGTGCCGCGTCAGGCAGCCTTCGCCGTGAAGGAGCGGCGGCCGGTGCGTTCTCTCGGCGTGCCGGCCGGAAGCCCTCGTACTGGATGTACTCGGGTTTTCGGCCGGTGCGGCGAGAGGGCGTGCCGGGCGTCGCGACGGGCGAAGGTCGCCTGACGCGGCACTAGGCTGCGCACCCGTCGACCGACCGCCCCGAGGAGTGACATGAGCGACGACGGCCAGCTCGAACCGGCCGGGCAGGACGAGGACTCGATCGACCTGCTGACGGCCGCCCTCCGGCGGGACGCCGCCGACCTGGAGGTGTACGGCCGGGTGCTGACCGACGCCCTCGCCGAGGCGCTGCCCGCCGACGCGGTCGCGGTCGAGCGCCGGCGCAGCCTGGCCGACCGGGTGGCCGGCCGGCCCGGCCGGATCGAGCGGCTGGAGGTCTCGATGGGCGACCAGCGGCTCACCCTGGCCCTGACCGGGGACCGGGCGGCGGCCGAGGTCTGCCGGGTGGTGCGCGGCGTGGTGCTGTCGCGCCGCCCGGTGCCGCTGGACGAGTGGACCCGGGAGCTCGCCGCCGCCGTCACCGTCCGGGCCCGCTCCGACGCCCGGGCCCGGGCCGCCCTGGAACGGCTGCTCCTCGGCGGCTGAACGCCGGTGGGCCGCACGGGGGTTCTGTCCCGGACTGTCCATGATGCGGATGCCCCGGTGGGCGCCGGGCCCGACGTGGTCGACTGGGCCGCACACCAGCCCGCACGTCCAAGGAGCCCCGCCATGCTGTCCTCGCTGCCCTCGCTCGACGGGCTGGAGTTCGCGCCGGTGTCCCGCCCCGAGGGCGGCGAGGTCGGCCCGGGCACCCGGTTCGCCTACCACGAGGAGGACGGCCTGGTGTGGGCCGACTACCGGGGCGGCGAGGTGGTGCGCGGCCACCTGGTCGGCACCCGCAGCGGTGACACCGTCGAGTTCCGGTACGTGCAGCTCAACCGGGCCGGGGAGACCGCGTCGGGCCACTGCACCAGCGTGCTGACCCGGCTCGCGGACGGGCGGCTGCGCCTGGACGAGACCTGGCGGTGGGAGTCCCGCCCGGGCGCGGGCACCAGCGCGGTCGAAGAGGTCCTCCCCTACTGACCCTCACTGACTCCGTCACCGACCCGCCGCCCCGCCGTACCGGTGCGGGGCGGACTGTCGGTGGCCACCGCTAGCGTCCAGGCCATGACTGATCGTGAGACCTTCGCCCCGCTGGTGTTCATCGAGTACGACCACGAGCCCGGTTCGTACGGCCTGTTGCTGACGGACGACCGGATGGTCGAGGTGGACGAGGTGTTCGAGGCGGCGGGTCAGCAGAACGGCGGGTACGGCTGGGAGGCGGTGGCCCGTTCCGCCGTCCGTTCCCGGGCCCCGCAGCTGGAGGGCCGGTTCCGGTACGACCCGGAGGCCGGCATGTTCGTGGCGTACGGGGAGGACGCGGCGGCGCTGCGCGAGCTGGGCGCGCTGCTCTCCGGCGCGTTCCACGACCGGCCGGCGCTGCGCGAGCTGATCGACGCCGCCGAGCCCGACTGGTTCGACTGATCCCCCGGTGCGCGGGAACGCCGACGGCCACCCCTCCCGACATGAGGGGTGGCCGTCGGCGTCGTGCGTGCGCTCCTGGCGGAGCCTGGACCGGTCCGGATCAGACGGTCAGGACCTGGCCCGGGTAGATGACGTCGGCGGAGGCGCCGATGGTCTGGGCGTTGGCGCTGAACAGCGCGTCCACGGTGGTGCCGTTGGCGGCCGCGATGCTGCTCAGGGTGTCACCGGACTTGACGGTGTAGCTGCCGCCACCGGTGTTGCCGCCGCTCTTCTTCCAGGACTGGTGGCCCTGGTAGGAGGACTTGCCGCTGTCGGCGGTGCTGCCGGAGGTGTTGGTGGAGGCCGCGGCGGAGTCGGTGGTGGCCGGCTTGGCGGACTTGGTGCTGGTGCTGGTGCTCGCGGAGTCGGAGCTGTTCGAGCTGCTGGTGCTGGTGCTGGTGCTCGCGGACGAGGAGGTGTCGACCTGGGCGGCGGCGCCGCCCTGGGTCAGGCCCGCCTGCACGGAGCACACCGGCCAGGCGCCGGGGCCCTGGGAGGCCAGCACCTTCTCGGCGATCTCGATCTGCTGCGCCTTGGTGGCCTGGTTGGCCTGCGGGGCGTAGGCGGTGCCGCCGAAGGCGGCCCAGGTGGAGGAGGTGAACTGCAGGCCCCCGTAGAAGCCGTTGCCGGTGTTGATCGACCAGTCACCGGTCGACTCGCACTGGGCGACCTTGTCCCAGGTGGACACGTCCGCGGCCGAGGCCGAGGTCGCCGTCACGAGGCCGGCCACCGGGAGGACGGCCACCGCGCTGCCGGCGACGATGGCGGCCCGGACGCGGTTGCGCTTCCGGTTGCCCTTCTCGGCGGTGGTGGCGGTCGTGGTGGCGGCAGTCTCGTTACGGAAGATCATGCGATTCCTTTCGGATGCCCCGGGCAGGCAAGGCGGAACCAGGGGCCCGGAAGGGCCTGAGGTCTCTCGCGCTTGTGGATCGGACGGTGCGGTCGATGTCCGACCCGCTCTCCGTCGCGGTCACCCTGCCCGTCGGGCGGCTGGTCCGCCGCACCGGGGCGTTGGTTTCGGGTGATCCCGGGTAGTGCGCCCTGCACTGGTTACGAAGCTACGGGCGCTTTCGCAGAACTCCAAGCATTCCAAGGTTTACGCAGGTCAGGGCCTGGTTACCGCCAGTACAGCACCCCTCGGGCACCGGTCGGGCCGCGATTTCCCGGGCCCGGCCGTCGGCGGCTGTGACCGGGCTCACCGGTTTTGGCCGCCCCGGCCGGGGAACCGCACACGCTCCGTGGCCCCGCACTGACCGCGCGCCGACTGTCCAGCAATCCGCCTATGGGACGGGCCACAGCCGCCACCCACCGTCCACCGGGCCGTCACCCGCCGTGGCCGAACTGCCCCTTCAGGACAGCGCGGTGAGCACCCGCGGCCCGTCCTCGGTGATCGCCACCGTGTGCTCGGAGTGCGCGCCGCGCGAGCCGTCCGCCGAACGCAGCGTCCAGCCGTCCGCGTCCACCCGCAGTTTCGCCGAGCCGGTGCACCACCACGGCTCCAGGGCCAGGGTCAGCCCGGGCTTCAGCTCCAGGCCCCGTCCGGGCCGTCCGACGTTGGCGACGTGCGGGTCCTCGTGCATGGTGCGGCCCAGGCCGTGGCCGCCGAAGTCGGTGTTGATCCGGTAGCCGGCGCCCTGGCCGACCTTGGCGATCGCCGCCGAGATGTCCCCGATCCGGTTGCCGGGCACGGCGGCCGCGATCGCCGCATCCAGCGCGGTCCGGGTCGACTCGGCCAGCCGGACGTCCTGCTCGTCCGGGGTGCCGACGATGACGGTCACCGCCGAGTCGGCCACCCAGCCGTCGATCGACACCGCGAAGTCCAGGCTCAGCACGTCCCCGTCGCGCAGCACGTAGGGGTGCGGCTGCCCGTGCAGCACCGCGTCGTTCACCGACAGGCAGATCACGTTCCGGAACGGCCCGCGCCCGAAGGAGGGCGCGTAGTCCCAGTAGCAGGACTCGGCCCCGCGGTCCGCCACCAGCTTCCTGGCCCGCAGCTCCAGGTCCATCACGTCCCGCCCGACCTCGGCCAGCCCCGACAGCTCGGCCAGCGTCCGGGCGACGAACCGGCCGGTGACGGCCATCTTCTCGATCGCCTGCGGAGTCTTCAGCTCGATCACGGCACAGCTCCCTGCACGACGGCCACCCGGCCGCCCGGTCGAAAGAACCACCGGTATTTGAATACCGGCAGCGGACAGCGACACGCTAGCAGGCCCCGGTATTCAAATACCGCCCGGCTCGGCCGGGCGGTTCCGAGAAGCGCGCCCCGCGGGTGTCGGCGCACGAGTCGGCGTGCACCACCTCGCACGGGCGACCGTGCGCGGAGTCGATGCGGCGACCGACCGCCGTTCGCGGGCCCGCCGCGGTCGGCCCGGATCCTCCGCGGTGCCGGGTCCTCCGCGGTGCCGGATCCTCCGCGGTGGAGGTCAAGTCCGGGAAAAGTGCGGGAATTGTGGGGGGATTCTCCGCAGGGCCGCTCGGCGGATCGGAGGGGAATGCCGACCACTACCCTTCGGTGGTCACCGTCTCGGTGATCATTCGCATGTGTCTGCCACGGGGGGTTACCCACTCATGTCCGCACCGCCGCCCTACCCGAACCAGCCGTACGGGCAGCCGCCGGCCCCGCAGCCGTACGGCGGCCAGCCCCAGCCGTACGGCGGTCAGCCCTACGCCGGCCAGCCCCAGCCCTACGGCGGCCAGCCCTACGGCGGTCAGCCCTACGGCGGCCAGCCCGCCTATGGTCAGCCGCCCGCGCCGTACGCCCAGCAGCCCGCACCCGGGCCGCGCCCGCCGGCCGGGCCGTCGGGGCCGCGGCGCCGGAGCCCGCTGCAGGCGCTGCTGTCCGTCGGCATCGTGCTGGCGGTCTTCGGCGGCGGTGGCTGGTACGTGTGGAACTACAACACGAGCCCCACCGGCGGCAAGGCCAAGGCGGAGGCGTCGCGGTCCGCGCGGGCGGCCGAGGCCAAGACGCACGATCCGGAGGTCGGGGACTGCGTCAAGGTCGCCGATCCGGAGGGACACCCGGTGCCGACCGTCGTGGACTGCGCCTCTCCGGAGGCCGAGTACAAGATGGCGGACCAGTTGCTCGGCGAGGACAAGCACTGCGGCGAGGAGTTCGACTACGGCATCCGGTACGTCTCCAGCCGCAGGATCGACTCGACGCTCTGCTTCACCAAGATCCGCCACTGAGACCGCCGGGGCGGAGGCACGGTGGTACGGGTGGTACGCCGTGCCGTGGCGGGCCGGGCTCGTGACGGCCCGGCCCCGCTCGGCGGACGGGCGCACCCCGGCGGCCCCGGGCCGCCGGGG
>NZ_JBSGET010000216.1:0-9364 GCF_053603035.1 Kitasatospora sp. NPDC004272
AAGTACATCCAGTACGAGGGCTTCCGGCCGGCACGCCGATAGCACGCACCGGACGCCGCTCCTTCACGGCAAAGGTCGCCTGACGCGGCACTAGCGGGCGCGGCCCGGCCGACCACCTGCGGGGCTGCGCCGTAGTGCGCTCCCCGGGCACAGGAGCTTCCGGTCGCCTCCCTGACCCGCGAGGAGTTCCCCGGACCTCGGCGCGGCCGTTCGGTGCAGGCGGCGAACGGTGACCTCCCGTCCGGTGCGTCGGCTGCCCTCCCGCTCATGAACGCTCGCATCCGCTCCGCACCGGGCCGGGCGCCGGGGAGGCGTTCCCCGGCCCCGGACCCGGGGCCGGGGCCGGGTCGGAGGCCGTTCGGGGGCGGGCCGCCGTCGTCTTCGACCTCGGGGCCAGGCTGCCCGCGCAGGTCTTCCGGGGGCTCGCGGACGAGGCGGTGTTCTGCGAGTTCGACGTGCTGCTCACCCCGGACGCCTGGCCGGCGCTCGTCGCGCTGGCCAGGTCGCACGGCGACCGGCAGGTCGACCTGCTCGTGGTCGAGGGGGCGGGCGTCGCGGAACCGGTGCTGTCGCTGTCCGTCGACGCCACGGCGGACGACTACTGGGCGGAGGTCGGGTTCGACGTGGGCCGGGATCCCGTGGAGTCGGTCACCGTCGCGGCCCGGGTCGTCGCGCTGACCGGCCCCTCCGACCCCTCCGGTCGCTGGGGGCGCTGGGGCGAACGCGACCCGGAGGTCGCCGTCCTGCGGGGCCTCCCGCACGGGGCACCCGGGACGACTGGAGCCTCCGGTACGGGCCTTGCCTCGGCGCGGCCGACGCGCTGGCGCACTGGCTGCCGGTGACCTTCCGCGGCCGGCACGTCCCCGACGCCTACGCCGCGCCTACGTCGCCGAACTGTCCGCCAACTACGGTGTGCGGCAGGGGAGCCGCGGTCGTCCGGGCTGAGGGGGAAGGCCGCTCCCGGCGCCGTCCACCGGGCGCCCCGGGGGCGTCGGTGCCGGTTCGGGTGCGATCGCTACGATGCCCGGACGCCGACCCTCCCGCCGCGGATACCCGCCGCTCCTCCCGTCCGGTCGCCCGAGTTCGACCTGCTGGTCGCCTTCCCCGACCTGGCCGCGCTGCGCGACTCCGTCCGGCACTCGCGCTGGGAGGAAGTGGAGGCGTTCTTCGCGGCGTCGGCCGACCCGGCCGACCCGGCCGATCCGGCCGACCGGGCCACCGCGATCGAGGTCGTCGCCGAGACCCCGGAGGCCGGAGGGTTCCTCCAGTGGACGGCGGACGCGCGCCCCGGCAGCACGTTGCCACGGGTGCTGCAGGGCGGCCACTACATCCACCTGGCGTGGGAGGCCCGCGGCGGCGGCCTGGCCAAGGACGTCTCGGCGGAGGGCTTCGCGGCCTTCCACCGGCGTCTCGGCATCGTCGACAGGCTCCTCGGCCGGGTCGTCTCCGAGGACCCGGGCAACACCGACGCCCGGCGGCTGCGGCTGAACGTCTCCCGCGGCCTCCAGCAGGGCGCCGACCGGACCGGGGACCACCACCTGAGGCTGGCCGCCCACGACCCGCACGACTACGTCGCGCAGTCCCGGTTGCTCCAACAACTGCTGTCCAAGTGGGGCGGCCCCTGGGACGAGGCGTCCACCTTCGCCCGGCAGTGCCGCCTCGTCGTGGAGTCAGGGAGCCTCAACCCGGGCGGAGTCAGGGAGCCTCAACCCGGTCGTGCTGGCCCAGGCCCACCTCGAACGCCGGCTCAGCGTCGGCGGCGAGAAGGACCCGGCCCACCTGCGCCGTCCCGAGGTCCGGGACGAACTGGCCGGTGCCGCGCGGGAGTCCGTGCTCCACCCCGGTTTCCGCGGCGTCCGCCGCTCGGTCGAGGCGCACGGCTACTTCGCGGCCGTCTTCGGCCTCGCCGGGGAACACGCCCTGGCCGCCCCGCACTTCCGGGCCCTCAACGGCTACGCCAGCGAGTTCCCCCGGGCCCTCCTGCGCTCCCTCACCAGCCTCGGCAGGGGCACCGCCTGCAAGCGGCTGCGCCGCCGCGCCGCGAGGGCCGGCGGGTGGGACCGCGGCCGGTGGGCCCGGGCCGGGAAGTACGGAAAAAAAATGGGTTGGACGGGCGGCGGCGGGTTGCTACTGTTCGGATCGCCGTGAACGGAAACGAGGAGGTGAGTTCCCCATGAGAGCTGGATCGAGGCGGGTGCTCCCCCTTTCCCCCACGGTGTAACGACTGACACAGGTGTCGTCGGGAGCGCCCGCGTGAGAACGCAAGCACTCCTGAAAGGCGAAAGCCGATGAACACCACCGTGCAGATCACCCGGGTCGACGAGACCCAGTGGCAGGCCGTGACCGATGACGTGGTCGTCGGCCACGGCGACTTCTCCCAGCGCCCCGACGGGCGCCGCTTCGTGAGCATCGACGTGTGGGACGACGCGGCCTTCGCGCCGCTGGCCACCGCGATGCTCGCCGCCCTGCCCGCCCCGCTCCGCACCCTGATCGCGGGGGGCGACACCGCGCTCGCCGCCCACTGGGAGCGGGCCGGGTTCGTCCCCGAACGGCAGGAGTGGGAGTACGAGCTGTCCACTGCGGGGCGGGACGGGCACCCCGCCCCCGGGGTCACGATCCTGCCCGCCGGAACGGCCGACGAGGCCGAACTGCGGCTGCTGGACCGGCAGATCCGGGCCGAGGTCGAGGCGTCCTCGGGTTGGTACAGCATGCCCGCGGAGGTTCGACCCGGCCCGCCGGGGGACACTCTGATCGACCCGTCCCTGTACGCCGTCGCCGTCCACGAAGGCCGGTACGCGGGCCTGGTCCGGGTGGTCCGCCGCGGTCGCGGTCCCGCCCGGGTCGGCCTGCTCGCCGTCCGCGCCGCCCACCAGCGGCAGGGGATCGGCCGCTCCCTGCTGGCCCACGCCCTGCACGTCCTGCACGAAGCCGGGACCGGCACCGCCCGGGCCGAGGTGGACCGCTCCCGCACCGCCGCCACCGCCCTGCTGGAGGGCCTCGGCGCCGAACGGACCGGCCGCCTCCTGCACCTGATCCACCCCTGACCGCGAACCCCGCTCCTCCGTCCCCTTTCCCGTCGAAGAATCGAGATCCCTTGCCACGTGTCGCGAAGGGCCTTGAGCTTGAGGGCACCGTCCTTGAGTGCCTGCGGAACGCCACCTTCAAGGTGGAACTGCAGAACGGCCACCAGGTACTCGCCCACATCAGCGGAAAGATCCGCAAGAACTACATCAAGATCCTCCCGTTCGACCGCGTCCTGGTCGAACTCAGCCCGTACGACCTGACCAGGGGCCGCATCCTGTTCCGCTACCGCAACTGACCCCGGGTCAGGCCCGTCCCTCCGGCCCGCCCCGCTGCCGCGTCCCCGCCGGCAGCGGGGCGCGGGCGCGCTCCCGGCCGGGCGGACGGCCGGGCGGACGGCCGGGCCGGGAGCGCGGCCAGCAGGGCCGGTACGGCGTGCACGGAGCGGATGCGGTGCGCCGGCGGGACGTCGGCGGTGCCGGCCGGGTCGACCAGCAGGGCGGGGATGCCCGCGCGGCGCGGGCCGTGGTAGTCGGGGCCGGCGGAGTCGCCGATGAACCAGGCGTCGGCGGGGGAGAGACCGAGGCGCTCCAGGGCGGTGCGGTAGATCGACGGGTGCGGCTTGCGGTGCCCGGTGTCCACCGACAGCACCACGGCGTCCATCAGTTCCAGCACGCCCAGCCGGGCCAGCAGGTCGGGCACCATGGTCGGGCTGTGGGTGTTGGAGACCACCGCCAGCCGGCACTGTCCGGACAGTTCGCGCAGCAGCTCGGCGACGCCCTCGAAGGGCCGGATCGCGCTGCCCCACTCCGCCAGGTACGCGGTCACGAACCCCGCCACCTGAGCGCCCGTCGGCGCGGCGGGCAGCGCCCCGGCGAGGAACGCGGCGGCCACCTCGTCCATCGAGAACTCGCGCTCGTCCGCCGCCGTCTCCCGGTCGAACCGCGCGGTGGTGGCCGACCAGGCGGACAGGAAGCCGTCGTAGTCCAGGGCGGCGCCGAACTCCCGCAGCAGGGCGTGCGAGCGCGGGTAGCCCTGCTCGGTGCGGCTGGGCGAGTAGTCCACCAGGGTGCCGAAGAAGTCGAACAGCAGGTACGAGGGGCGGTGGAGAGCATCCATTGCCGGAGTCTGCCGGGCCGACCGGACGCCCGCCCGCCGAAGCGCCGGAGTGTGGGACACCGCACATCGGGGCGGTGCGCGTTGCCCCGGTCGCGCGCCGGGTGGAAGAGTGCCGGGCATGGTGGCAGACGCGCAGGTCAGCGGAGCGGAAGCGGCTCCGGAGCGGGTGTTCGACTGGCTGGACGAGGCCGCGGCCGTCCGTGACGCGGCCGGGCTGACCAGGCGGTTGCGCAGCCGGCCCGCCGAGGACCCGGTGCTCGACCTGGCCTCCAACGACTACCTCGGCCTGACCCGGCACCCCGCCGTCACCGCTGCCGCCGCCGGGGCCGCGCTCCGCTGGGGCGGCGGCGCGACCGGATCCCGGCTGGTCACCGGCACCACCGAGGCGCACACCGCGCTGGAACGCGAACTCGCCGAGTTCTGCGGCTACCAGGCCGCGCTGGTGTTCTCCTCCGGGTACACCGCCAACCTCGCCGTGCTCACCGCGCTCGCCGGACCGGACACCCTGATCGTCTCCGACGCCCACAACCACGCCTCGCTGATCGACGGCTGCCGCCTCGCCCGGGGCCGGGTCGCCCGCGCCGCGCACTGCGACCCCGCCGCGGTGCGCGAAGCCCTCGCCGCCCGCAGCGAACCCCGCGCCCTGGTGGTCACCGACTCGGTGTTCTCCGTCGACGGCAACGCCGCCCCGCTCGCCGGACACCTCGCCGCCGCCCGCGCGCACGGCGCCGCGCTGGTCATCGACGACGCGCACGGCCTGGGCGTGCTCGGTCCCGGCGGCGCGGGCGCCGGAGCCGCCGCGGGCATCGCCGGGCAGCCCGACGTGGTCGCCACCGCGACGCTCTCCAAGTCCCTCGGCTCCCAGGGCGGCGTCGTCCTCGGCCCCGAACGGGTCGTCCGCCACCTGGTCTCCGCGGCCCGCACCTTCATCTTCGACACCGGCCTCGCCCCCGCCGCCGTCGGCGCAGCCCTGGGCGCGCTGCGCCTGCTGCGGGCCGAACCCGGCCGGGCCGCCGACGCCCTGCGGGTGGCCCGCGAACTCGCCGACCGGCTCGCCGAATCCGGCCTGGACGCCTCCGCCCCCGACGGCGCCGTGGTCTCGGTCCGCGCCGACGACCCCGAGCACGCCGTGCGCTGGGCCGCCGCCTGCCGGGACGAGGGGCTGGCCGTCGGCTGCTTCCGCCCCCCGTCCGTCCCCGACGGCGTCCCGCGCCTGCGGCTCACCGCCCGCGCCGACCTGACGGCCGACCAGGTCGCCTTCGCGGTGCAGGTGGTGCTCAAGACCCGCTGAGCGGTGCCGGGCGGGCGGGGCCGCCCGCCCGGACCAGGGGGCCGGTTCAGCCGAAGACGACCTGGTCGACCGTCCAGAACGCCGAGTTGGTGCCGGTGTAGCGGAACTGGAACCGGGCCGTCGAGGCCCCCGCCGGGACGGCCACCTCCAGGTGCTCCACCGTGTTCAGGTCGGCCCGGTAGGACTTCACCAGCTGCGCGGCGCCGCCGTCGAAGGACACGTACACGTCGCCGGTCTGCGGGCCGTCGACCTTGTAGTCGGTCGCGAAGGACAGCGTGCCGCGGGTGCGGCCCGCCACCGAGTAGGCAGGGCTGACCAGCGTCGAGTCGAACTGGCCGGTGCCGTGCGACTTGTCGTCCCACTCGTCGGAGTCGGCGACCGCGAACACGTTGCGGGCCCGGACGTTGGTCTCCCGGCTCTGGCCCAGCTGGGCCGCCGTCCAGAACTCGTCGGTGGCGAACGCCCAGCCGCGCCACTCGGTGACGCCGCCGGTGGGCATCCGCGAGTTGTCGATCGACCAGCCGGCCGGCGGGGTGTGGGTGAAGCCCTTGATCGTCGAGCCGATGCCGGTCTCGTCCACCCGGGTCTGCAGGCTCGGGCGCAGCGCGTCGAACTCGTCCGGCACGATCTCGTCCACCGGCCTGCCGTCCAGGCCCCAGGCCGGGTCGATCGGCGCGCCCTGGTGCTTGAGCACGGTCGGCGCGATGTCCACTGGCTTCACGTCGTAGCGGTGCGCCCCGGCGGCGTAACCCCGGCCGCCCAGGACCATCCAGGTCTGCCGCTCGTTGGCGCTGTTGCCGCCGTGGCCGCCCGCGTCGGTGTGGCCGTGGTCGGTGGTGACCACGATCAGCCAGTCCTCCGAGGCGTACGTGGCGCGGGACTTCAGCGCGGTCAGCACCTGGCCGACCAGCCCGTCCGCGCCGTGGATCGCCGCCAGGTACTGGCTGGACGCGCCGCCGTACGAGTGCCCGGCCTCGTCCACCTCGTCGAAGTGCAGGAACACCGAGTCCGGGTTGCCGTGCGCCAGGTAGTCGGCGGCGTCCGAGGCGGTCTTGGCGTCGTTCTCGCTCTCCGGGATCCGCAGGTCGGCCGTGCCGTTGAAGACGTTCGCGGTGATCGGGTTCCAGGAGCCGATCACCAGCGTCGAGTTCGCCGGGTCGGCGCTCTCCAGCCGGCTCGCGTAGTCCGGGTACAGGTCGAAGCGCGAACCGGTGAAGTTGTTGTCCAGCACCTTGTGCTTGTCCGGCCACACGCCCGTCGCGATGGTCGACCAGCCCGGCCCGGAAAGGGTCGGCGCCAGCGGGTTCGCGTACAGGTCGGAGGTCGCCGTGGTGCCCGAGGCGATCAGCGCCTTCAGGTTCGGCGCGTCCGCCGCCAGCAGCTTGTCGTACCGGGTGCCGTCGATGCCGATCACCAGCGTCTTGGCCTGCTTGCTGCCGTTCGGCAGGCCGTTGTACGCGCCGGTGGCGGCCACCGCGGACGAGCCGCCCAGCGGTACCAGCGCGGCCGCGACGACGGCCGCGGCGGAGAGGGAAAGGGCCATGGTGGAACGGGAGTTGCGCACGGGGGCTCCCAACGGGAAAGCGACACGGTGCGGTTGCACCGGCAACCGAGGATGGGCCGGGCGGGCAGCGGCGAACCCGCACCGAGTCCACGGTTGTATGAACAAGCGTCAAAATTCAGTCCAGACCGGTTATCGATCCGTGATGGTTCGTCGGCGCCCCGGAAGCACCCCGAACGGGCGGGCCGAGGAGGGGCGCAGGAACGGCGGGGGAGGGCGGGACGGACGGGCGCGGGCCGCTCGGTACCCTGGCGCGGTGAACCACGGCACCCCCCGCGCCCCCCTCGCCCCCGCCCGGTCGGGCGTCCCCGAGCACGGCCGGGTGCCCAAGTACTACCTGGTCAAGACCCGGCTCGAAGGACTCGTCGGCGAACTGGGCCCGGGCGGACGACTCCCCACCGAGGCCGACCTGGCCGAACGCTACGGCGTCGCCCGCGCCACCGTCCGCCAGGCCCTGCGCGAACTGCTGCTCGAAGGCCGGCTGCGCCGCCAGGGCCGCGGCACGGTGGTGGCCGAGGCCAAGATCGAACAGCCGCTGTCGCTGGCCAGCTACACCGAGGGCGTCACCCGCCGGGGTCTGCGCCCCGGCCGCACCCTGATCGCCCTGGACCGGCAGCCCGCCGACCCCGCACTGGCCGAACGCCTCGCCGTCCCGCCCGGCGAACCGCTCTGGCACCTCGAACGCGTGCTGCGCGCCGACGAGGAGCGCGTCGGCCTGGAGTCCACCTACCTACCGGTGGCCCGCGTCCCCGGACTGGCCACCGAGTTCGACCCGGCCGGATCGCTCTACGGCCACCTGCGCGAACGCGGCGTCCACCTCGCCGGAGCCGAGGAGCGGATCGAGACCGTGCTCGCCACCCCGCGCGAAGCCCTGCTGATCGGCACCCCGCCCGCCCTGCCGATGCTGCTGCTGCACCGCCGCAGCCGGGACGCCGACGGCCGCCCGCTGGAACTCGTCCGCACCCTCTACCGGGGCGACCGGTTCAGCTTCACCCTCGACCTGACCGCGCCCACCACCGACTGACCGGCCCCGCCGCCCCGCCACCCCGGTCGCCCCGCCGGTTCCGCCGCCCCGGTCGACTCAGAGCGCCGACACCAGCAGCAGGAGCACCAACAGCGGCGCACCCCAGGCCAGTCCGCGCAGCACCCCGCGCCGCACGGTGTCCTCGGCGGGCAGTCGCGGGCGCGGTGCCGCCGGGCCCGCGGCCTCCGCGCCGGATGCGCTGGACGCGCTGGACGCACTGGATGCGCCGGACGCGGCGGCGCGCTGCGGGGCCAGCGGCAGGCCCATCCGCACGCCCGCCGTGGCCAGCGCGGGCGCCAGCAGCGTGGAGGCCAGCCACAGCGGGTAGAGGAAGCCAGGATCCCGCCGGGAGACCGGGTCGTGGGACGAGGCGGGCGCGATCTCCGCGACCGGCCAGGCCAGCAGCGCCACCAGCGCGCCGAACAGCAGCGCCAGCGCCGCCCCCGCCCACACCGCGCCCACCGGACGCGAACGGTACTTCGGCGTCACCGTCCGCAGTAGGCTCCCCGCCAGCACCGCCGTTCCGTAACCGGCGAACACCGCCAGCCCGTCCCCGCGCAACGCCCCGCGCAGCCCGTCCGCCCACGACGCCCCGTCCGCCGCCGCCCCGAACCCCCACCCGCCGGCCGCCGCCGCCGCCAGGACCAGGACCACCGCCCCGGGGGCCGCCGTCCGCGCCGCCGGCCCGTTCGTCGCCGTACCGCCCACTGCCGTGCCGTTCACCATGGCCAGCACGCTACAGCCGCCCCCGGCCCGGCCGGGCGGTGGCCCCGAAGCCCCGGCGCCCGCGCGGACCGGGAGCGCGACGGTCGCCTGGCCGAACGCGGCCCCCGGCGGGCGGGCCCGGTCCGGAACGCCTCGCGGGCCCGCCCGGAAGGGCGAGGACGGCCGGATCACCGCAGCGCTCCGGCGCACCGCCGCCGGGGCGCCGCCGAGCACCGCCGCCGGGTACGCCGACCCGGCCCGGGCCCGTCCGCCGGGCTGCTCCCTGCTCGACGGCGCGACCAGCACCGGCGACGCCGCCCGGGAGGTCCGCGAGGAGCTGCGGGCCCGCCGCGAGGGCACCGAGCACGCCGTCGCGGCCAAGATCCTCGCCGTCACCGGCCTGCTCCCGCCCCGGGCCCGGGAGGGGGCGGACGGCCCGGCCGGCTCCTCCGCCGCCGTCATCCGGGGCACCTCCGCCCAGCCCCGCGACGGCGCCGACCGCGCCACCCTGGAGCGGGCCGCCGAACTCGCCCTGCGGACCTGGCCGTTCGAGGCCAATGAGGGGCCAAGGGCCGGAGGGGAGCCGGGGAGAGGCACGGCGGGGCGCTCCGCCGGGGCGTGACGCGGGGCTCGCGCGCCCGCC
>NZ_JBSGET010000217.1:0-9331 GCF_053603035.1 Kitasatospora sp. NPDC004272
CCGGTCGGCCGGTGGTCCGCGGTGCGTCTCCCGGCGGCGGCGGTGCGCGCGGTGCCGGTGTGCGCGCTGTGGTGACGGTCACGCGCGGCGGCCGTACCGCTGCGGTCCGGGGCCGCGCCGGACCCGGCGCGCGGGTACGGGTTCCGGGGCGGAGCGGGCTCCGGTCCTCGTACGGTTCCGGGGTCGCGGACCCCGCTGTCGGCTGACGTTAGCCGGGCCGGCGGGCCCGGTCGCCCGGGCCGGGACGGCATGAGGCAGCATTGGCCGCCGCTTAGGACGTATTTAAGGGAGCGGAGCGACGCCCGAGCTGTCGCCCCCGCGGTAACAGCTCCTGTGTCGGCACCGGTCGTCCTCGGTCCTAGTCCTTGCGGGTCATCAGCCGGCCGCTCCGGCGGCGTTGCTGCCGGGGCAGTTCGACCTCGGTGCGGACGTTGATCCGGACCGAGATCTCGGCGCCGTCGAGGGCCGCCGAGCGGCCGAGCAGGACTTCGCCGCCGGTGCCCTCGGCGAGTTTGCGGACGATGTCCAGGCCGAGGCCGGTGGAGCCCTCGCCGCCGTGTCCGGCGCCGCGCCGGATGGCGGTGTCCGGGTCGGCGAAGCCCGGTCCGCCGTCCCCGACCAGGACGGTGACCGCGTCCCCGGTGGCGGCCACGTCGACGGCGAAGGGGGTGCCGACGGCGGTGTGCCGGAAGACGTTGCCGAGCAGCGCGTCGACGGCGGCGGCCAGGTCGCCGCGCTGCACCGGGACGGGCATGGGCGCGTCGGCGCCGGTCAGTCGCCAGGGCCGTCCCTCGTCCTCGGCGAGCGCGGACCAGAACCCGACCCGCTCCCGGAGCACCTCGACGGCGTCGCAGCCGAGGGCGACCGGCGGGGCGTCCTCCGGGTCGCGGCGGGCGGTGCGGATGATCTGGTCGACCTCGCGCTCCAGTTGGGAGACCGCGTGCCGGGTGGCGTCGGCGGCGTCGCCCCCGCCGAGTGCGGCGGCGTTGAGCCGGAGCACGGTGAGCGGGGTGCGCAGCCGGTGGGAGAGGTCGGCGGCGAGTTCCCGTTCGGCGGCGAGCAGGTGGACCACCCGGTCGGCCATCGCGTTGAACGCGTAGGCGGCCTCCCGGAGTTCTTCGGGTGCGCCCGCCGCCTCGCGTCCCTCGACCGGGACCCGGACGGTGAGGTTGCCGGCGCCGAGCGAGCGGGCGGCGGTGGCCAGGCGGCGGGCGGAGCGGATGATCCGGGTGCCCATCCGGTCGGCGACCGCGACGGACACCGCGACCAGGGCGAGCGCGACGCCGGAGAGCACCAGCCAGGCGGTGCCGACGCCGCGCGACAGGTCGCTGTCGGGGACGTACACCTCGACCATGGCGATCCCGCCGCCGTCGACGGCGACGGGCTGCAGCAGCACGTAGCCGCCGTCGACCCGGGCGGTGCCGGACCGGACGGTGGGGGTGGTGCCCTGGTTGCCGTTGCCGGGCGGCTGGTCGTTGTCGGTGCGGGCGTTGCCGACCGTGATGCCGCCGGGCAGGTGGACGGCGAGCCGGTCCTGGGTGCCGGCGTCGGTGGAGGCCATCGCCTTGGCGACGGCCTGCTGGTCGATGGTGATGGCGAGGGCCGGGCCGAGCGCGGCGGCCTGCCGTTCGGCGGCGGTGAACGCCCGGTCCCGGGCGGTCTGCTGGACCATCAGGCCGAGCGGGATGAGGAAGGCCAGCGCGACCATGACGGTGCCGGCGATGGCGGCCTTGACCATCGCCCAGCGCAGCGAGCGGAGGATGCGTTTCACGTCGCGCCCCCGGCCGGTCCGGAGGGCGCCTCCAGGCGGACGCCGACGCCGCGCACGGTGTGCAGGTAGCGCGGGCTGGAGGCGGTCTCGCCGAGCTTGCGGCGCAGCCAGGACAGGTGGACGTCGATGGTCTGGTCGCCGCCGTAGGTCTGCCGCCACACCTCGGCCAGGATCTCCTTGCGCGGGACGACCACGCCGGGGCGGGCCGCCAGGAAGGCCAGCAGGTCGAACTCGCGGCGGGTGAGGTCGAGCCGCTGTCCGTCGAGCAGGGCCTCGCGGCGCTGGGGGTCGATGGCGAGGCCGCCGACCCGGAGGATCTGGGGTGCCACCAGGGCGCCGCCGCCCAGTCTGCGCAGGACGGCGGCCATCCGGGCGGTCAGGTGTTCTCCGGAGAAAGGTTTCACCAGGTAGTCGTCGGCCCCGTCGTTCAGCAGCCGGACGATCTCCGCCTCGTCGTCCCGCGCGGTGGAGATGATCACCGGGACGTTGGTCAGGCCGCGGATCATCTTGAGCGCCTCGCTGCCGTCCAGGTCCGGCAGGCCCAGGTCGAGGACCACCAGGTCGCACCCGACCTGGGCGACTTCGCGCAGGGCCTCCAGGGCGGTGCCGACGGAGCGCACGGCGTGGCCGGTGTCGGCCAGATGGCGGATCAGGGCGGAACGCACAAAGGGGTCGTCCTCGACCACAAGCACTGTTGCCATGGGGCTGCACGGTACGGCATGGCGGCCGACTGGTCTGTACCTCGGGGGGTTCGCCCGGACCGGGAACGGGCATGGACTTCAGCTTCCCTGAAGCTTCACCGCTCTTTTTCCACAAGGTTTCCGCGGATGGTCCGGCCCACTGACCCGGTCGTGACCTTCGTACGGCAGGATGGGCCCGCGATGCGGAGCGGACTGGTTCAACTGGGCGCCTGGACGACGGCCACCGGAGCAGCGGTGGCGTTGTCCTGGCTAGGCGTGCACGCGGTGCTCGTCGACACGGTGTTCGAGCAGCCGGCGGCGGTTCAACTGCCCTCGGTGCCCTCTACCGAGCCGACGGGGACGAGCCCGCCGGCTTCCCCGAGCGCCGCGCCACCCCCCTCGGCGGTGGCCCCGGACCCGGCGCCGGACCCCTCGCCGGACCCGGACCCGACGCCGGGGGCGACCGTGGCCTCGCGGCCCACCACCCCGGCCCGGAAGACCAGCAGCCCGCCCAGCACGGTGCACAGCTACCCGGTACTGGGCGGCCGGGTGGCGCTCGACCAGCGCCCCACCGAGGCCAAGCTGGTGTCGGCGGTGCCGGAAGCGGGCTGGTCGGTGCAGGTCTGGCACGGTGACCAGTGGATGCAGATCAACTTCTCCAAGGACGACCGGGCCTCCGTCGTCATGGTGTCCTGGAACGACCACCCGCCCACCGTGCAGACCTTCGTGGTGGGCAACTGACCCGTCCCGCCGGGCGCCCGGGCTGACGCGCGGACCGGGGCGGCCGCACAATGACGGTCGACGCCCGACCGCCCGCCCCGCCCCGCCCCTGGAGCCGCCCCGTGCCCCCGCAGCCCGACGCCATCGACGCGCTGGACGGCAAGCTGATCCGGCTGCTCGCCGAGGAGCCGCGGATCGGGGTGCTGGAGTGCTCGCGCCGCCTGCAGGTGGCCCGCGGCACGGTGCAGGCCCGGCTGGACCGGCTGCAGGCGCGCGGGGTGATCGGCGGGTTCGGCCCGCAGGTGGACCCGGCGGCGCTGGGCTACCCGGTGACGGCGTTCGCGACGCTGGAGATCTCGCAGGGGCAGGGCGCGGACGTCCGGGCGCACCTGGCGGCAGTGCCGGAGGTGCTGGAACTGCACACCATCACCGGCCACGGGGACATGCTGGTGCGGATCGTGGCCCGGTCGAACGCGGACCTGCAGCGGGTGATCGACCGGGTGGTGGGGTTCGACGGGATCGTCCGGGCGTCCACCGCGATCGCGCTGGAGAACCCGGTGCCGTACCGGGTGCTGCCGCTGGTGGAGCAGGCGGCCGGGGCGGGGGGCGGGGGCTGACCCCGCGCCGGTGCCGGTCCGCCCTGGCGCGCCTCCCTTGACCGGGGGGTTTTTGGCATATGCCTTTTGTCTGTGCACGCAAAGATCGCAGCCATGAGCATATGGACCGCACTCCCTGAGTGCCCGTCAGCCGCCCCACCGTCAGCGGCCGCCCCCCGGCGGGCCGTTCGTCCACGGGCGGCCCAGCGATGAGCCGGGCCGCCGAGCCGCAGACCACCCTGATCGCGTCCGCGCAGCGGGCCCTGCGGCTGCTGGAGGCCGCCGCCCGGCACCCGTCCGGCGCCACCGCCAAGCAGCTCGCCCGGGACACCGGGCTGGCCCTCGGCACCACCTACCACCTGCTGCGCACCCTGGTGCACGACGGCTACCTGGAGCGCCGCGAGGGCCTGTACCGCACCGGCCCCGCGGTCTCCGGCCTGACCAGGGAGGACAGCCCGGCGGCCGGCCGCTCCCGGCTGGACCGGCTGCTCGGCCGGATCGCCCACCAGCTGTCCGCGGCCGTCCACTTCGCCTGGTACAAGGACGGCGAGGTCGACCTGGTCGCCGCGGCGGCCGCCCCCGGCGCCCCCACCGCCGACCCGCGGCACTTCCGGGCCGGGGCGCACGCCCACGCGGCCGGCAAGACGCTGCTGGCCCTGATGTCCGCCGAGGAGCGCCGCAACCACCTGGCCCGCTACCCGATGGTCCCGTTCACCCCGTACACCCTGCGCGAGCCCGCCCACCTGCCGCTGCTCCCCCGGCACGGGCCGCAGCGGGCCGCGCCGATCACCCAGTACCAGGAGTACGCGATGGGCACCGCCGGGGCGGCGGTGCCCATCGTGCTGGGCAGCGGTCTCGCCGCGGTCGCGGTGTCGCTGCCGATGACCCAGGCCCACCGGTTACCGGAGATCGCCGCACAGTTGCGCAACCGGGTCGGCGACGACCTGGTGACGGCCGCGTTCGGGCTGTAGGAACGACCGCGGCCCCGGGGGACGGACGCGTACGAGGGCCGGGCGCACGGGGGTGCCACGCCCGGTCCCCACTGCCCCGCCGCGCCATTGCCCCGCCGCGCCGCCGTCCGAGGACCTCCAACCGGACGGGGCGTCAGCAGTGCGGGACCGCGCCGCCGCTGTTCAGGGCCTGGAGCGCGGCGACCGAGTCGGAGAGGGTGTCCACCGGGATCAGCTGCAGCCCGTCGGGGGTGTTGACCTTGCCCTGCGCGCACTCGCTGCGCGGCAGCAGGAACACCGTGGCGCCGTCCTGCTTCGCCGCCTGGGTCTTGAGCGGGATCCCGCCGACCTGGCCGACCCGCCCGTCCGCGTCGATCGTGCCGGTGCCCGCCACGTTGCGCCCGCCGGTCAGCTCGCCGCCCCTGCCGTCCCCGGAGATCTGGTCGATGATGCCCAGCGCCAGCATCTGGCCGCCGCTGGGGCCGCCGATGTCACCGAGGTCGACCTGCACCCGGACCTGGTCCGGCGACAGGTGCAGGTAGTTCAGCGCGGCCAGCGTCGCGCTGTCCTGGGACTGGGTCATCTGCTGCAGCGTCACCTGGTTGGCCTTCGCCGGGTCGCTCTGCGGGAAGACCTCCTCGGTCGGCACCACCGCGCGCTCCGGGTCGGCCCAGGCCGCCAGCGCGTCCCACAGGCTGTTGCGCTGCTGCGGCGGCGTCGCGTCGACGGTGACCACCCGCAGCTGCCCGGAGGTCTCCCGCAGCGGCGTCCCGGTGATCGTGAGCACCCGGGCGCCGTCGTACGTGCCCAGGGTGTCGGCGGTCCGGCCGGGCGACTCCAGGGTGAAGGGCAGCGGCACGAAGGCCGCCACCGCGAACAGCGCGAGCACCGGCAGCGCGCACAGGCCGAGGGCCCGGGTGCGCGGGGAGGTCAGGGCCGGGGGCAGGTTCTGGGAAGCCACCCCCGCATCCAAACACACCGCGGCACCCGCCACGGACGCCCGCGCGGTTCCCGCCCGGCCCGGCCCGACGGCGGCCCGGGCGCCCGGGGTCAGCGCAGCGCGTCGGCGACCTCGGTGGCGGCCTCGATCACCCGCGGGCCGACCCGCTCCGGGACGAGGCCGTTGAGCATCACCACGCCGACGCTGCCCTCGATGCCGCTGAGGCCGATCAGCGCGGCGGCCGCGCCGCTGGCGCCGGACTGCTCCTCGGCCCGGGTGATCACGCAGCCCTGCTCGGGGCGGCGCTGGCCGGGGAAGCTGCGGGCCTCCAGGATGGCCCGGCCGGCCGCGCTCTCGGAGAGCGGGTGGCGCAGGCCGGTGCGGTAGGCGACGTGGAAGTCCGTCCAGGTCGGTTCGACCACGGCGACGGCCAGCGCCTCGTTGCCGTCGACCAGGGTGAGGTGGGCGGTGGCGCCCAGGTCCTCGGCGAGCGAGCGCAGCGCGGGCAGCGCGGCCTCGCGCAGCAGCGGGTGGACGCGGTGGGCGAGCCGGAGCACGCCGAGGCCGACCCGGGCGCGGCCGCCGATGTCCCGGCGGACCAGGCCGTGCTGTTCCAGGGTGGCGAGCAGGCGGTAGACCACCGTGCGATTGACGGCCAGCCTGGCGGCCAGTTCGGTCACCGTCAGCCCGCGCTCGGAATCGGCGAGCAGTTTCAGTACCCGGACACCCCTGTCCAGGGTTTGGGAAGTCTCAGCAGTCACGAGGCGCTAGGTCCTTTCCGCGGCAAGTCCGACCCTACGGCACAACTACCGTGGGCCGCACCGGAATTGGTCGCGCGCGGGAAGGGTGTCCAGCGCGGGAGTTCCGGCCGAGGCGACATCGGCAGGGCGCAGAGCTCCGCGGCACCCGGCCGGGCCGGTGGGTGGGGACCGGGCGAGTGTGGGGAGACGCTAATGAACGGTGCGGCCCGGTGGAAGTGGTTGTCCAGAATTCGGGCGGCTTCGATGGAGAGTCGTGATGAAAAATCGGATAAGGCGCGCATAACTCGCGCCGCAAGTGCTCAAGCGTCCGATATGTGGGCGCTGCCCGGACCGGTCGGCACCCGGTCCGGGCGGCCCCGCCGCGGGGGTCGCGCGGCGCTCAGCCCTGGGCGGCCCACTCGCGGATCCGGCCGATCCGGGCCCGGAGCTGGTTGGCGGTGGCCTGCGCGGTGAGCGGGCCACCGCACTGGCGGCGCAGCTCGTTGTGGATGCCGCCGTGCGGCTGGTCGGTGCGGTGGTGCCAGGCGGCGACCAGCGCGTTCAGCTCCTTGCGCAGTTCGCGCAGTTCCTGGTGGGTGACCACCGGGCGTTCGTCGGCGGGGAGTTCGAGCAGGTCGGCCTCCTCGGCGGGCTTCGCCTTGGAGCGCTGGATCTGCCGGTGCTGGCGCTTCTGCAGCAGCATCTGCACCTGGTCGGGTTCGAGCAGGCCGGGGATGCCGAGGTAGTCCTCCTCCTCCTCGCTGCCGGGGTGCGCCTGCATGCCGAACTCCATGGCGTTGTACAGCACCCGGTCGAAGACCGCGTCGCTGCCCAGCGCCTCGTAGGAGAACTCCTCGGTGCCGGTGTCCGCCCCGTCGTTGGCCTTCTCGGCCTCGGCGAGCAGCCGGTCCTCCTCGTCGAACAGGCCCTCGCCCTCCTTCTTGGGCCGGTCCAGGACGTGGTCGCGCTGCAGCTCCATCTCGTTGGCGAAGCCGAGCAGCATCGGGATGGTCGGCAGGAACACCGAGGCGGTCTCGCCGCGCTTGCGGGCGCGCACGAAGCGGCCGACGGCCTGGGCGAAGAACAGCGGGGTGGAGATCGAGGTGGCGTACACGCCCACGCACAGCCGGGGCACGTCGACGCCCTCGGAGACCATCCGGACGGCCACCATCCAGCGCGAGGTGCCCTCGGCGTAGTCGGAGATCCGCTGGGACGCCTCGCTCTCGTCGGAGAGCACCAGGGTGACCTTCTCGCCGGTGATCTCGCGCAGCAGCTTGGCGTACGCGCGGGCCACCGTCTGGTCGGTGGCGATCACCAGGCCGCCGGCGTCCGGGATGCCCTTGCGGACCTCGGTCAGCCGCCGGTCGGCGGCCTGCAGCACCGCGGGGATCCACTCGCCCTGCGGGGAGAGCGCGGTGCGCCAGGCCTGGGCGATCAGGTCCTTGGTCATCGGCTCGCCGAGCCGGGCCTCCAGCTCGTCGCCGGCCTTGGTGCGCCAGCGCATGTTGCCGGAGTAGCTGAGGAAGATCACCGGGCGGACCACGTGGTCGGCCAGCGCGTGCCCGTAGCCGTAGGTGTAGTCGGCGACCGACTTGCGGATGCCGTCGCCGCCGGCCTCGTACTGGACGAACGGGATCGGGTTGGTGTCCGAGCGGAACGGGGTGCCGGTGAGGGCGAGCCGGCGGGTGGCCGGCTCGAACGCCTCGAAGCAGGCCTCGCCCCAGGACTTGGAGTCGCCGGCGTGGTGGATCTCGTCCATGATCACCAGCGTCTTGCGGGCCTCGGTCCGGTTGCGGTGCAGCATCGGGTTGACCCCGACGCCCGCGTAGGTGACCACGATGCCCTGGTAGTCCTTGGACAGCGGGCCGGAGGAGTACGCCGGGTCGAGCCGGATCCCTATCCGGGCGGCGGCCTCGGCCCACTGCTTCTTCAGGTGCTCGGTGGGCGCGACCACGGTGACCTGCTGCACCAGGTGGTTGTGCAGCAGGTAGGAGGCCAGGGTCAGGGCGAAGGTGGTCTTTCCGGCGCCCGGGGTGGCGACCGCCAGGAAGTCCCGGGGCTGCTTCTCGACGTACAGGTCCAGCGCGCCCTGCTGCCAGGCCCGCAGGCTGGCCGCGGTGCCCCAGGGGGCGCGGCCGGGGAAGGCCGGGGAGAGGTGCGCGGCGGCGGAGGTGCCGGTCGGGCGGGGGTGGGTGCTGTCGGCGTGCGAGAACAGCGGGGCCATCGGGGAGGAGGCGGCGGTAGTCACGGTCTCCGAACGGGGTCGTCGCAGGTCAGAGCCGGTACGGGGCCCTTCCCCCGCGGGCGGCGGGCGGTCGTGGAACCCGCCCAGCCTAGCCCCTCCCGGGGCCCGGACGACCGCCGCGGCACGCCCCTGTGGCGTGCGTCCCACCGCATTCGTACGACTGTCACCACACCTTCACACGGCAGGGCCGGCCGTTCAGCGTGATCACCTCCGGCACCGGCTCCGCGTGGGTCCGGCTGCCGGAGAAACCGGTCACCGCGGAGCCGCCGGGCGGCAGCAGCGCGTTCCAGCCGCCGTCCCGGATCGCCGCCTCGCCCGCCGTCTCGAAGCCGCGGCCGGTGCCCGGCCAGGCCGCCAGCAGGTGCTCGCCGACCGGCAGCGGCCAGCGCAGGATCCAGCCGCTCACCGCGCGGTCGGAGGTGTTGCGCAGCGAGATCCGGGCGTTGAAGCGGTCCTCGCTCTCGCTGGTGACCCGGTAGCGCACCTCGCAGCCCTCCTGCGCCTCGGTCCGCTGCTGGCCGCCGAACGGGGCGAGCACCAGCGCGGCCAGCAGCGCGGCCGCGCTGCCCACCAGGCCGGCCAGCCGCAGGTTGACCCGGCGCAGCAGGTCGAGGCGGCCCCGGCAGTCGGCGCAGCCGGCCAGGTGGTGCTGGACCCGCCGGCCGGCCCGGCCGCGGGCCTGGGCGGCC
>NZ_JBSGET010000218.1:0-9270 GCF_053603035.1 Kitasatospora sp. NPDC004272
GGGGCCGCGCGGGGACGGCGGCGAGCAGGCCGGCGGCCAGCGCGAACGCGTCGGGGCGGTCGGCCTGGTGGCCGGGCAGCGGGAGTTCGCCGCCGGCGAGGTGGTGGCCGAGGGCGTCGCCGAGGTCCTGCGCCGGCCGGGTGCCGTCGCCGCCGTCGTCGCCGCCGTCCACGACGTCGGCCGGATCGGGGCCGTCGGCGCCGCGGATGCCGTGGAGGGCCCCGTCGGCCGGTCCGTCGAGCGGTGCGTCCAGCGGGCCGTCGCCGCCGGTGCTCGCGCGGACGACCGTGCCGAGGGCACGGTCGGGGTGCTGCGGGGGGTGCCCGGTGTCGGCGGCGCGGGCGGCGGTCGCGCCGAGGCCGAGCCCCAGCACCTGGGCGGCGAGCATGCCGCTCGCCGCCAGTGTGCCGGGCCGCCCCCACCGGCGTCGGGAGGTGTCCGAACGTCGCGGTCGCTTCGCGTGGTTGGTTCGCACACCAGGGGAGAACGAGCGGGACTCCCCGCGGTCACGCTCGTTGCTCACACTCCGTCACACTGTGCGGGGGTGCGGGAGTCCGGGCCGGTGCTTCAGGCGAGCCCGCCGCGCCGGATCACCTCCGCGTACCAGCGGGCGCTGGTCTTGGGGGTCCGCTTCTGGGTCTCGTAGTCGACGTGGACGACGCCGAAGCGCTTGCTGTAGCCGTACGCCCACTCGAAGTTGTCCAGGAACGACCAGACGTAGTAGCCCCGGACGTCGGCGCCCGCGGCGATCGCGTCGGCGACGGCCTGCAGGTGCAGTTCGACGTAGCGGACCCGCTCGGGGTCGTCGACCTCGCCGTCCGGGCCGACCTCGTCCTCGAAGGCGGCGCCGTTCTCGGTGACCAGCAGCGGCAGGCCGAAGTCGCGGTGCATGCCGATCAGCGAGTCGGAGAGGCCGGAGGCGTCGATCGGCCAGCCCATCGCGGTGACGTCGTCGTTGGCGAGGTGGAAGACCACGTCCTCGGAGCCCGGCCAGCAGCTGAACTCGCTGTCGCCGTGGCCGTCGTTGCGGGCCGCCTCGGCGGTCTCGGCGTTGTCGCTGGGCGCCGAGACGATGGTCGGGTTGTAGTAGTTGAGGCCGAGCAGGTCGATCGGACGGCCGATCTCCGCCTCGTCGCCGGGGCGCACCAGCTCGTCCCAGTCGACGATGTGGGCGGTGTCCGCCTTCAGGTCCTCGTCGTAGCCGCCCTTGAACATCGGGCCGGTCCAGATCCGGTTGCCGACCGCCTCGATCCGGCGGGCCGCCTCGCGGTCCTCCGGGGTGTCGGTGAGCGGGCGGACCAGGTGCAGGTTGAGCGAGACGGCGATCTTCGCCGAGGCCGGCAGCACCTCGCGCAGCGCGCCGACGGCCAGGCCGTGGCCGAGGTTGAGGTGGTGGGCGGCCTTCAGCGCGTCGGCCGGGTTGGTGCGGCCGGGGGCGTGCACGCCGGAGCCGTAGCCGAGGAAGGCGCTGCACCAGGGCTCGTTCAGGGTGGTCCACACCGGGACGCGGTCGCCGAGCGCCGCGCCGGCCAGCGCCGCGTACTCGGCGAAGCGGTAGGCGGTCTCCCGGACCGGCCAGCCGCCGGCCTCCTCCAGGTCCTGCGGGAGGTCCCAGTGGTAGAGCGTGGCGACCGGGGAGATGCCGTGCTCCAGCAGGGTGTCGACCAGGGCGCGGTAGAAGTCGAGGCCGCGCTCGACGGCCGGGCCGCGGCCGGTGGGCTGGATCCGCGGCCAGGACAGCGAGAAGCGGTACGAGGTGAGGCCGAGGTCGGCCATCAGCCGGACGTCCTCGCGGAAGCGGTGGTAGTGGTCCACCGCGACGTCGCCGGTGTCGCCGTTGAGGACCTTGCCGGGGGTCTTGGCGAAGGCGTCCCAGATGGACGGGGTGCGCCCGTCCTCGGCGGCCGCGCCCTCGATCTGGTAGGCGGCGGTGGCCGAGCCCCAGGCGAACCCGGGCGGGAAGGCCACCCGGGGGGCCGCCACCGATGCGTGGGCGGCTGTGGTCGGATCGGTCATGGTCATACGGGAGCGCTCCCATGGCTCGGGTGTGGACGGGGCGGTGTGCCGGGACCGGCCGGTGGGCCGGTCCGCGGCGGATCAGCTCTTGACGGCGCCGGAGGTGATGCCGCCGACGATGTGCTTCCCCAGAACGACGAAGATCAACAGCAGCGGCAGGGTGCCGATGAGCGCGCCGGTCATGATCACGGCCTGGTTGACGTCGTAGCCGGAGCCGCCGCCGAGACCCGAGAGCGCCACCTGCACGGTGGGGTTCTGCGCGTTGAGCGCCACGAACGGCCAGAAGAAGTCGTTCCAGGACTGGACGAACACCAGCATGCCGAGCACCGCCATGGCGGGCCGGGCGATCGGGAACACCACGTGCCAGATGACCCGCAGGCTGTTCGCGCCGTCCACCCGGGCCGCCTCGATCAGCTCGAACGGCAGCGCCTCGGACAGGAACTGGCGCATGAAGAACACGCCGAACGCCGCCACCAGCGAGGGCAGGATGACCGACTGCAGGTGGCCGCTCCACTGCAGGTCGGTGACGATCCGGTAGAGCGGGATCACACTGAGCTGCGGCGGGATGGTCATGGTGGCGACCACCAGGGTCAGCAGCGCGTTGCGGCCGCGGAAGCGCAGCTTGGCGAAGGCGAAGCCGGCCAGCGTGGAGAACAGCACCGTGGACAGCGACACGCAGCCCGCCACGATGGTGGAGTTCAGCAGGGCCTTGCCCATGTCGGCCTGGCCCCAGGCGGTGGAGAGGTTGTTCCACAGCTCGCCGCCGGGCACCATCGGCGGCGGCGACAGGGCCACCCGGTCGCCGGTGTTGGAGGCCGCTACGAAGGTCCAGTACAGCGGGAACAGCGAGACCAGCGCGGCGATGCCGAGCAGGACGTAGGTGACCGGGCCGGCCTTGTCGTGGTCGCCGGCCTTGCGCCGGAACAGGCCGCGCGGGCGGGCCGGTTCGGCGTGCTTCGCCTCGCGGGAGGAGGGGGTGGACAGGGTCGCGGCCATGTCAGCCTCCCAGCTCGTTGCGCTTGCGGTAACGGTTGATCAGGAACTGCGCCAGGCCGATCAGCAGCAGGATCAGCAGCATCGTCCAGGCCACCGCCGAGGCACGGCCCAACTGGCGCGACGGCCAACCCAGTTCGTACATGTAGAGGCTGAGCGTCTGGAACTGGTGCGCGGAGCCGCCGGACACGCCGACACCGCCTCCGAACAGCATCGGCTCGCCGAACAGCTGGGTGGCGCCGATGGTGGAGACGATGATGGTGAACATGATGGTCGGGCGGATCGACGGGATGGTGATCCGGGTGAACTGCTGCCAGCGGTTGGCCCCGTCCAGGCTGGCCGCCTCGTACAGGTCCTTCGGCACGGCCTGCATCGCGGCCAGGTAGATCAGCGCGTTGTAGCCGGTCCAGCGCCAGGTCACGATGGTGGAGATGGCGATCTGCGAGGGCCAGGTGTCGGTGATCCAGTTCGGGTGGAAGCCGAAGGCGCCCAGGACCCAGTTGATGAAGCCGTAGTCGGGGTTGAACAGCTGGACGAACACCAGGGTCGCCGCGGCGATCGAGGTGGCGTACGGAGCGAGGATCGCGACCCGGAAGAAACCGCGGGCGCGCATCCGGTAGTTGAGCAGGTGCGCCAGCCCCAGCGCCATCAGCAGCTGCGGGACGGTCGAGATCACCCCGATGGTGAAGGTGTTGCGCAGCGCGGTCCAGAACTGGTCGTTGGACCACAGGCGGGTGTAGTTGCCGAAGCCCTTCCACTCCATCACGTCCGGCTTGAGCAGGTCGACGTAGTGCAGCGACAGCCAGCCCGTCCAGATCAGCGGGAAGAGGCCGAAGGCGGCGAAGCAGAGGAAGAACGGCGCGATGAAGGCGTACGGGGAGGCCTTCAGGTCGAACCGGTACAGGCGGGAGCGCCATGAGGAGCGCGCGGCGGGCGGTGCCTCGGCGCGGACGTGGGTGGCCACTTGGGGTTTCCTTCCCGGGGGTGGCGAGGGGCGGCGGAACGGCGCCCGGCCGGGTGGGCGGACCCGGCCGGGCAGTAGGGATCGGCTACCGGCGCGTGCCGGCCCGGATCAGTGGCCGGTCTTGTCGTCGACCAGCTTGGTCACGTTGTCCCAGGCCTTGGCCGGGTCGGTGCCGTGCTCCTCGATGTCGAGGATGCCGTTGTCGGTGATGATCGTCTTCACGTTGCCGTCCTGCTCACCGATCGGAGCCGGGACGATGGAGGAGGCGGCAGCGGCGAAGATCTGGCCGGTCGGCGCGTTGTTGAAGTACTCCAGCTTGGCGCCCTGGACGGCGGGCTGCTGCAGGCCGCCCACGGTGGAGGGCAGCACGCCGATCTTGGTGAAGACCTTGGCCTGCTGCTCCGGCGCGGTCAGCCAGGCGGCCAGCTCGGTGGCCTCCTTGATGTGCTTGCCGGCCTTCGGGACGGTCAGGAAGGCGCCGCCCCAGTTGGAGGCGACCGGCGCGGCCGCGACGTCCCACTTGCCCTTGCCCGCGTCACCGGAGTACTTGCTGATGGTGGCGGTCATCCAGGACGGGCAGACCAGCGCGGCGAACTTGGCGTTGGCGAGGGCCGCGTTCCACGGGTCCTGGAACTGGCGCAGGCCGGCGCTGATCTTCGCGTCCGAGGCGGAGACCGCGAGGTCCCAGGCGGTCTTCACACCGGCGCTGGTCTTGTAGACGAGCTTGCCGGAGGCGTCCGAGTACTGCTCGGGCTGGGCCGACAGCACGGCGTTGAACAGGCCGGAGGCCGAGTCGGTGAAGAAGGTGCCGGCCGGGGCGTTCTGCTGGTACTTCTTGCCGGTCTCGACGAACTTCGACCAGTCGCCCGCCCACAGCTTGCCGACCTCTTCGCGGTCGGTCGGCAGGCCGGCCTGCTGGAACAGGTCGGTGCGGTAGCAGACCGCCATCGGGCCGATGTCGGTGCCCAGACCGATCATCGCGCCGGACGGGGTGGTGGCCTGCTTCGACTTCCAGGGCAGCCAGTTGGCGGCGTTGACGCCCTCGGCCTTGCTGAGGTCGACGAACTTGTCGCCCAGGGTGTTGGTGGCCTGCGCGATGTAGCCGACCTCGACCGCCTGGATGTCGGACAGGCCGCTGCCCGAGCCCAGGTGGGTGGTCAGCGCGTCCCAGTACTTCTGGCCGTCCTGGGTGGTCTGGTACTTGATGGTGATGTTCGGGTGCGCGGCCATGTACTCGTCGTACAGGCCGGCCTCCACGTAGCCGAAGTCGCCGAAGTCACCGATGTTCAGGGTGATCTTCGAGTTGCCGTCGCTGGAGCCGCCCTTGCCGTCCGAGCTCGACGAGCAGGCCGTGAGCAGCAGGGTGGAGGCGGCGAGGACCGCGACGGTGGCGACAGCGGCTCTGCGCGGGCGGGAGGTGGTGCGCATGGGGGCGAACTCCTTTGTCCGGGTGGTTGGTCCGGGTCGGTCCGGTGCCGCTCCGGTCGTCTTCCGGGGGCTTCCGGTGGTCTTCCGTGGGTGGTGCCGGGGTTGGAACGAGAGCTTCGTTGGGTGTTCTTGGTGCGCTGAATCTTGGCTACAGTGTGGGAGCGCTCCCACAGCTGGGCATGCCGGAAGGTTGCTGTGTCGCGGGGGTGAGTGTCAAGACGTGGTGACACAAACGTTGCCGGAGCGTTTCCGGCTTCGTTACCACCGCCGTTGACGCCCGCGGGCTGCCCCGGACACGTTCCGGGCCGCCCCGGATGGTCGGAAACGCCGCGGGACCGGCCACAATGAACAGTCCGTGCGGGCCCGGGGGCGGGTCCCGCGGATCCGTCCCATCCGTCCCAGAGACCGAGAGGTGTAGCGATGAGCCCGACCGCACAGCGCCCCGACGCGCTCCACCCGGGCGCCGGCGGCAGAGCCACCGCGCGCCCCACCCTGGAGGAGGTGGCCGCGCTGGCAGGCGTCGGCCGCGGTACCGTCTCCCGGGTCATCAACGGTTCCCCCCGGGTCAGCGCCAAGGCCCGGGAAGCCGTCCAGACCGCCATCGCCGAACTCGGCTACGTGCCCAACCGGGCCGCCCGCACCCTGGTCACCTCGCGCACCGACTCGATCGCGCTGGTCGTGCCCGAGGCCGAGACCAGGCTGTTCTCCGAGCCGTACTTCTCCGACATCATCAGCGGAGTCTCGGCCGAGCTCGCCGAGACCGACATGCAGCTGCTGCTGATCCTGGTCCGCAACCAGCGCGAGCGCGACCGGCTCTCGGCCTACCTGACCGCCCAGCGCGTCGACGGCGTCCTGGTCGTCTCGGTGCACCGCGACGACCCGCTGCCCGGACTGCTGGAGAGCCTGGAGATCCCCTCCGTGCTGGCCGGCCGGCGCGGCGACCTCGAACCGCTCAGCTACGTCCACGCCGACAACGCCGGCGGCGCCCGGATGGCCGTGCGCCACCTGCTCCGGCGCGGCTGCACCCAGGTCGCCACCCTGACCGGCCCGCTCGACATGGAGGTCGCCCAGGCCCGCCTCGGCGGCTACCGCCGGGCCCTGGAGGAGGCCGGCCACGCCTACGACGAGGAACTCGTCGGACTGGCCGACTTCACCGAGGAGGGCGGCCGGGTCGCGATGCGCGAACTCCTCGCCCGCAAGCCCGAGTTGGACGGCGTCTTCTGCGCCTCCGACGTGATGGCGGCCGGCGCCATGCAGGTGCTCCGGGCCGCCGGGCGGCGGATCCCCGACGACGTCGCGGTGATCGGCTTCGACGACTCGATCGTGGCCCGGCACACCGACCCGCCGATGACCAGCGTCCGCCAGCCGATCGAGGAGATGGGCCGCACCATGGCCCGACTGCTGCTCGACGAGATCCACGAACGCGGCCGGGCCCGGCGGCAGGTGGTGCTGGCGACCGAGCTGATCGTCCGCGACTCCGCCTGACGGCGGGCGGCGCTGCGGCGCTGCGGTGTTGTGGCGCTGCGGTGTTGCGGCGGGGCCGTGCTGCGGCGGGCGGCGGGAAGCGGGGCAGAGAGGGAGCAGGGCAGAGGGGGAGCAGGGCAGGGGGCGGGGCGGCGAGGGAGCCACCACCCGCGCGGGGTGCGGCCCGTGCGGGGGTTCGGCATGTCCGGGGGCCGGTGCCTCGCGCCGGTGGTCCCGCGCGCCCCGGGCGGGCGTCCCGGCCGACCGGGGCGGGGCTCGGGGTGCGGTTCGGGGCCGGGACGGCAGCTCGGGCCGGGACGGCGGTTCGGGACGGCGGTTCGGGACGTGGGCCGGGCTCGGGAGCGGGGGCTCGGGAGTCGGGGCTCAGGAGTTGGGGCTCAGGAGTTGGGGCGCAGCGTCCAGACGATCTCCAGCACGCCGGTGACGGCGCCGTCCTCGCGGGTGATCTCCACGATGATCGGGAACTCGGGGCGCTTGCCCTCGTCCAGCTCCGCGATCACCTCGGCGACCGGCCGGCCGAGCGTCGCGGTGGCGGTCACCACGCCGCGGGCCAGCTTCTTGAACGAGATCTCGCCGACCGTCGGCAGCGGCACCGCGCGGCCCAACTGGTCGCCGAACGCCGCCAGCACGACCGCCCCGCTCGCGGACTCGGCCAGCGTGAACATCGCCCCCGCGTGCGGCCCGCCCACGTGGTTGCGGTACTCCGGGAGGTCGGGCAGCCGCAGCACGGCCCGCTCCGCGGTGGTCTCCAGGTACTCCAGCTGCAGGGTCTTCACCATCGGGACGGTGGAGGTGAGCAGCTCGCCGATCGCAGTAGTGGTCATGCCGTGATGTTACTAGTGGGTAGCTTGGTCGTCCATGGGTCGTCGGCCGCGGTTGCCCGCGGCTGCCTGGCGGGCTTTCCGGTCGTGCTCCCCACGAGTGCCCTCCGGCCGCGTTCCGGTCGTGCTTCTGCTCCTGCTTCTGCTCGTGCTTCCGGTCGCCCGGAATCGCGGGGCGTGAATGCCGGTGGAAACGGATGCCGGGGGACGAGGGGGATTCGGCGGGGGTTTTCCGTCGCACCGGTTCGGGGTGACACCGCCGGTGAACGCCACTGTTCGGCGGGTGCGTTGTGGGTGCGTGGCGGGTGCGCGGCGAGGCGTGCGGGAAAGCGCTCCGGGAAGGTGCGGGGGCGACCGGTCCGGCCCGGGGACGAGCGTCCCAACTCGCTTCCGTCAGTGGGCGTTCCGGCGAGCATTCCGGGGAACGGCGAAGGCCCCGGTCGATTTCTCGACCGGGGCCTTCGTGATGGGGTGAGTGACGGGACTCGAACCCGCGGCCACCTGGACCACAACCAGGTGCTCTACCAACTGAGCTACACCCACCATCTGTCAGGTGCTTTCCCGCTTTCGCGTTCCCGCTCCGACAGGAAGAACTCTACAGGATGCCGAGGGGTGCTCGCGCCAGGGTTTCCCCGACCGCCCGGACCGGAGTCCTGGTCAGGCGGTGGGCAGCTGGTGGCGGGCGGCGATCTCCCGCGCGGTGTCGGTGTCCGGGCCGGGCTGCGGGACGAACACGGCCTCGCGGTAGTACCGGAGTTCGGCGATCGACTCGCGGATGTCGGCCAGCGCGCGGTGGCTGCCGCCCTTCCGCGGGCTGTTGTAGTAGGCGCGCGGGTACCAGCGGCGGGCCAGCTCCTTGATCGAGGAGACGTCCACGATCCGGTAGTGCAGGTGCCCCTCCAGCTCCGGCATGTCCCGGGACAGGAAGCCGCGGTCGGTGGCCACCGAGTTCCCGCACAGCGGGGTCTTGCCGGCCTCCGGCACGTGCGTGCGGACGTACGCCAGTACCCGCTCCTGGGCCTCGGCCATGGTCAGGCCGTCCGCGAGCTCGTCGAGCAGGCCCGAGGCGGTGTGCATCTGCCGCACCACCTCGGGCATGCTCTCCAGCGCCTCGGCGGGCGGGCGGATGATCACATCCACGCCTTCGCCGAGCACGTTCAGCTCGGAGTCGGTCACCAGGGCGGCGACCTCGATCAGGGCGTCCCGATCGAGGTCGAGGCCGGTCATCTCACAGTCGATCCATACCAGACGGTCATTCACGCACTCACCCTACGGCGCGATCACGTGCCCCCGACACCGCACGCGCTCCGTCCGGGGCGAAGTCCGCCGCCCCGCGCGCCCCGCGCTCCGGCTCGGCCTCGGGGCGGTGCGCCCCCTGCCGGTCCCGGGCACTGGGCTGCTTGCCGTCCGCGTCCTCCGCGATGGCGTGCTCGACCGGACGGTCCGGACGCTCCGCCGGACCCGACCCGACCTTCCGGCTGCCGGAGCGCTGCGTGCTGCTGTTCGGGCAGGAGGGGCCGGGGCTGACCGCCGAGGCGTGGGAGCACGCGGCGGCGGTCTGCT
>NZ_JBSGET010000219.1:0-9077 GCF_053603035.1 Kitasatospora sp. NPDC004272
CCGGCGGCGGAGTTCTCCTCCCCGGCCCCGGCCGGCGAGGCCCCGGCGCGTCCGGCCGCCCCGCGGCCGGCCCCGGCCAACCCCGCGGCCCGTCCGGGTCCGCGTCCGGCCGGTCCGCGTCCGGGCAACAACCCCTTCACCTCGGGCGGCGCGTCGGGCATGGCCCGTCCGTCCGCCCCGCGTCCGGGCGGCCCGGCCGGTGAGCGCGGTCCGCGCCCCGGTGGCGAGCGCGGTCCCCGTCCGGCCGGTGCGCCGGGTGGCGAGCGCGGTCCCCGTCCCGGTGGCGAGCGCGGTCCCCGTCCGGCCGGTGCGCCGGGCGCCGGTGCCCCGCGTCCGGGCGGTGCCCCGGCCGGTGAGCGCGGTCCCCGTCCCGGTGGCGCCCCGCGTCCCGGTGGTCCGGGTGCCGGTGCGCCGCGCCCCGACGGCATGCCGCGTCCGGCCGCTCCGCGCCCCGGTGCGCCGAGCCCGTCCGGGATGCCCCGTCCGAACCCCGGCATGATGCCGCAGCGTCCGGGCCCGCGCCCGGGTCCGGGTGCCGGTGCGCGTCCGGGTGGCCCCGGTGCGCGTCCGGGTGCTCCGGGCGGTGCCCGTCCCGGCTTCCAGGGCCGTCCGGCCGGTCCGGGCTCGCGTCCGGCCGGTGGCGGCTTCGGCGGTCCCCGTCCGGGTGGCGGCGCCGGTGGCGGCGGTGGCTTCGGCGGCGGCGGTGCCCGTCCCGGTGGCTTCGGCGGTCGTCCCGGCGGCCCGGGTGCCCGTGGCGGCACGCAGGGCGCCTTCGGTCGCGGCCCCGGTGGCCGTCCGGCCCGCGGTCGCAAGTCGAAGCGGGCGAAGCGCCAGGAGTACGAGGCCATGCAGGCCCCGTCCGTCGGCGGCGTGATGCTGCCGCGCGGCAACGGCTCGACCGTCCGCCTCTCGCGCGGCGCTTCGCTGACGGACTTCGCGGAGAAGATCAACGCCAACCCGGCGGCGCTCGTCTCGGTGATGTTCAACCTCGGTGAGATGGTCACCGCCACCCAGTCGGTCTCCGACGCCACGCTGCAGCTGCTGGCCGACGAGATGGGCTTCGTGCTGGAGATCGTCAGCCGGGACGACGAGGACCGCGAGCTGCTGGAGTCCTTCGACATCGACTTCGGTGTCGACGAGGGCGACGAGGAGATGCTGGCCCCGCGTCCGCCGGTGGTCACCGTCATGGGTCACGTCGACCACGGCAAGACCCGCCTGCTCGACGCGATCCGCAAGACCAACGTGGTCGCGGGCGAGGCCGGCGGCATCACCCAGCACATCGGTGCGTACCAGGTGGTCACCGAGGTGAACGGCGAGCAGCGCCCGATCACCTTCCTCGACACCCCGGGTCACGAGGCGTTCTCCGCCATGCGTGCCCGTGGTGCCAAGTCCACCGACATCGCGATCCTGGTGGTCGCGGCCAACGACGGCGTCATGCCGCAGACGGTCGAGGCGCTCAACCACGCCAAGGCCGCCGGCGTCCCGATCGTGGTCGCGGTCAACAAGATCGACGTCGAGGGCGCGGACCCGACCAAGGTCCGCGGCCAGCTCACCGAGTTCGGCCTGGTGGCCGAGGAGTACGGCGGCGACACCATGTTCGTCGACATCTCCGCCCGCCAGGGCCTCAACATCGAGGAGCTGCTGGAGGCCGTGGTCCTGACCGCGGACGCCTCCCTCGACCTGCGCGCCAACCCGGAGCAGGACGCCCAGGGCATCGCGATCGAGGCCCACCTGGACAAGGGCCGCGGCGCCATGGCGACGCTGCTCGTCCAGCGCGGCACCCTGCGGGTCGGCGACTCGGTCGTGGTCGGCGACTCCTACGGCCGCGTCCGCGCGATGCTGGACGAGAACGGCAACAACATCTCCGAGGCGGGCCCGTCCCGTCCGGTGCTGCTGCTCGGTCTGACCTCGGTGCCCCGCGCCGGCGACAGCTTCATCGTCGTCGACGAGGACCGCACCGCCCGCCAGATCGCCGAGAAGCGCGCCGCCCGCGACCGCAACGCCTCGATGGCCCAGCGTCGCGTCCGCGTCTCGCTGGAGGGCTTCGAGGCCGCGCTGCTCGCCGGCAACATCGAGAAGCTCAACCTCATCATCAAGGGTGACGTCTCCGGTTCCGTCGAAGCCCTTGAGGACGCCCTCGTCAAGCTGGACGTGGGCGAAGAGGTCGAGCTGCGGATCCTGCACCGCGGTGTGGGTGCCATCACCGAGTCCGACGTGGACCTGGCGATGGGCTCGGACGCCATCATCATCGGCTTCAACGTGCGCGCCGAGGGGCGTGCCCGTACCGCGGCCGAGCGCGAGGGCGTCGACATCCGGTACTACTCGGTCATCTACCAGGCGATCGAGGAGATCGAGGCCGCGCTCAAGGGCATGCTCAAGCCCGAGTACGAGGAGGTGCGCCTCGGCTCCGCGGAGATCCGCGAGGTGTTCCGCTCCTCCAAGTTCGGCAACATCGCCGGTGTGCTCGTCCGCGAGGGCATCATCCGCCGCAACACCAAGGCGCGCCTGCTGCGCGACGGCAAGGTCGTGGCGGAGAACCTCAACATCGAGGGCCTGCGCCGCTTCAAGGACGACGCCACCGAGGTCCGCGAGGGCTTCGAGGCCGGTGTCACCCTGGGCTCGTTCAACGACATCAAGATCGAGGATGTCATCGAGACCTACGAGATGCGCGAGAAGCCGCGCTCGTAACAGGTGCCGTACCGGGGCCGGTCGGCGGGTGCTTTAACCCGTCGACCGGCCCCGGCCGCGCTTGTTAGGGTCGGGCCCAGTCGGAACAATCCTTCGAGGCCCCCAGACCGGCTCAGGTCTGTCCCACATGTTCGTAGGAACACTCACCTTCGACCTGCTCCTCGGCGACGTGCACTCGCTCAAGGAGAAGCGGTCGATCGTGCGGCCCATCGTGGCCGAACTGCAGCGCAAGTACAGCGTGTGCGCCGCAGAGGTAGGCAACCAGGATCTGCACCGCAGGGCCGAGATCGGCTGCGCGGTGGTGTCCGGCGACGCCGGGTACGTCAGCGAGATCCTGGACAGCTGTGAGCGGCTCGTCGCCGGCCGCCCCGAGGTGGTGCTGCTCTCCGCACGGAGGCGGTACCACCACGACGACGACGAATGACCTGCGGGAGTCACCACCGTCACACCCGCACAGGACCGAGAGCGCCCACAAGGCTGGGCGCGGGCGGGTACGTTGGGGAGAGGGCCCCACCGGGCGAGGTCATGACCCGGGGTACGCGCCTACTGCACGAGGAGGCAACGTGACCGACACCGCTAGGGCGCGCAAGCTCGCCGACCGCATCCAGGTGGTCGTGGCGGAGACCCTGCAGCGCCGGATCAAGGACCCCCGCCTGGGGTACGTCACCATCACCGACGCCCGGGTCACCGGGGACCTGCGCGAGGCCACCGTCTTCTACACCGTCTACGGTGACGAGGCCGAGCGCGAGTCCAGCGCGGCCGCGCTGGAGAGCGCCAAGGGCATCCTGCGCTCCGAGGTCGGCAAGCAGACCGGGGTCCGGTTCACGCCGACCCTGACCTTCGTCGCCGACGCCCTGCCGGACAACGCCCGGAACATCGACGACCTGCTGGACAAGGCCCGGCTCTCCGACGCCGCCGTCCGCACGGCCGCCGCCGGGGCCGCGTTCGCCGGCGACGCCGACCCGTACAAGTCCTCCCGCGACGACGACGAGGACGAGTGACCGTGGCCGGGGAGCCGGCCGAGTCCGGTACCGCGAGGGCGGTCTCCACCATCGGGGTGGAGACCGCCCTCGCGGTGCTTCCGGGCCCTCGCAGCGCGTCATCGGGCGGATCCGGGCTGGAGCCGGACGCCGACGCGCCGGACGGCGCGGGCCGGTTCGAGGAGGAGTGGCGGCGCGCCCTCGAACTGATCGCGGGCAGCGAGGAGATCGACCTGATCTGCCACATCTGCCCGGACGGCGACGCGCTGGGCTCGGCGCTGGCCGCCGCGCTGGCGCTGCGCGGCCTCGGCAAGCGGGTGCGGGTCTCCTTCGGCGACGACCCGCAGGTCGTCCCCGAGTCGCTGTCCTTCCTGCCCGGGCAGGAACTGGTCGTCCCCGCCGCCGCGGTGCCCGCCGCGCCCGCCCTGGTGCTGGCCTTCGACGCCGCCTCCGAGGAGCGGCTCGGCCTGCTGCGGGCCAACGCCTTCGCGGCCGACGCGCTGGTGGTGTTCGACCACCACGCCTCCAACCCCGGCTTCGGCACCGTCCGGCTGATCGACCCGGCCGCGCCCGCCACCGCCGTCCTGGTGGACGAACTGCTGCGGCGGCTGCGGGTGCCGCTCGACCAGTCCATCGCGACCTGCCTGTACACCGGCATCGCCACCGACACCGGCTCGTTCAAGTACCGGGCCACCACGCCCGCCACCCACGAGATGGCCGGGCGGATGCTGGCCACCGGCATCCGGCAGGACCTGATCTCCCGCCAGCTGTGGGACACCACCTCCTTCGGGTACCTCAAGGTGCTCGCCGGGGCGCTGGAGCGGGCCGCGTTCGAGCCCGAGGAGGCCGGCGGGCACGGGCTGGTGTGGACCTGGGTGCCCTACCAGGACCTGGCGCTGTTCGGCGTCACCGTCGAGGAGATCGAGGGCCTGATCGACGTGCTGCGCAAGCCCGCCGAGGCGGACGTCGCGCTGGTGCTCAAGCAGGACCCGGACGGCACGCTGCGCGGCTCCTGCCGCTCCCGCGGCGCGGTCGACGTCGCGGCGGCCTGCGCCCGGCTCGGCGGCGGCGGACACGTGTACGCGGCCGGGTTCAGCGCGCGGGAGGCCGTGGAGAGCGCCGTGCAGCGGTTCCGCACGGCACTGGCCGAGGTCGCCGCGACGCCCGGGGCGGACGCCGGGGCGCCGGGCGCGCGCTAGGCTCGTGCGGTTCGGCGGCCGGGCCGCGGCAGCGGCCGCGCAGGGGTGCGCGCGGAGCAGGGAAGCGCGCGGGATTTCGAAATGATGATGAGCGATGAAGCGTAAAGGGACGGGCCCCGACGGGCTGGTCGTCGTCGACAAGCCGGAGGGCATCACCTCGCACGGCGTGGTCGCCAAGCTGCGCTGGCTGGCCGGGACGCGGAAGGTCGGGCACGCGGGCACCCTCGACCCGATGGCCACCGGCGTGCTGGTGATCGGCGTCGAGCGGGCCACCCGGCTGCTCGGCCACCTGATGCTCACCGCCAAGACCTACGAGGCCACCATCCGGCTCGGGCAGACCACCGTCACCGACGACCGGGAGGGCGAGGTCACCGCCTCCGTCCCGGCCGACGGCGTGGCGCGCGGGGCGATCGACGCCGGGATCGCCGAACTGACCGGCGAGATCATGCAGGTGCCGTCGAAGGTCAGCGCGATCAAGATCGACGGCAAGCGCTCGTACGCCCGGGTGCGCGAGGGCGAGGACTTCGAACTCGCCGCCCGGCCCACCACCGTGCACTCCTTCACCGTGCACGGGGTGCGCCCGGCCGTCGCCGAGGACGGCACGCCGGTGCTCGACCTGGACGTCACCGTCGAGTGCTCCTCCGGCACGTACATCCGGGCGCTGGCCCGCGACCTCGGCGCCGGGCTCGGCGTCGGCGGGCACCTGACCGCGCTGCGGCGCACCAGGGTCGGGCCGTACTCGGTCGAATCGGCGCGCACCCTGGAGCAGTTGGAGGAGAAGCTGGAGGTGCTGCCGATCGCCGAGGCCGCGGCCGCCGCCTTCCCGCGCTGGGACGTGGACGCCGAGCAGGCCCGGCTGCTCGCCAACGGCGTGCGGCTGGACGCGCCCGGGCTGGGCGTGGACGGGCCGGTCGCGGTCTTCGACCCGGACGGGCGGTTCCTGGCACTGATCGAGGAGAGCGGCGGCAAGGCCAAGCCGGTGGCGGTGTTCGTCGGCTGAGGGCCGGCGCGCGGGCCGCGCGGGGTTTCAGCGCAGTGCCAGGCGCCAGTCGGTGCTGCGCAGGAAGCGGCCCGAGCGCTGCGGGTACTCGAAGTCGCACGGGCCGCCGTCGGTGAAGCCCAGGCGGGCGCAGAGCGCGTTCGAGGGCGCGTTGTCGACGGCCGGGAAGGCGTGCAGCACGCCGGGCGCCGACGGGTCGGCGGCCACCTCGGCGCGCAGCGCGGCGAGCATCGCCCGGCCCGCCGCCAGCGCGACGCCCCGGCCCTGGAACTCCGGCAGCACGTTCCAACCGGTCTCGTGCACCTCGGCGCCCCGCCACCCGCGCCGGTGCCGGGCGATCGAACCGGCCTCCGCACCGTCCACCAGCACCGCGTACACCACGCCGCCCAGGGACGGCAGTTCGAGGTAGCGGCGGTGGCGCAGCAGCAGCTGCTCGGGGGTCTCCGGGCCGCCGACGTGACGGCGCATCAGCGGGGTGTTGATGCGGCGCAGCAGGCCGAGGCGGGAGTCGGACCAGGGTTCCAGGCGGACGTCCATGACCGGCAGGGTGGCCCGGGGCGCGGGCCGGGCGCCAGCGGATTTCCGGCCGGGGCGCGGAGGCGCGGGATACGGGGACGCGGGGTACGGGGGCGGGCGGGGCGGGTGTCAGGGGCGACCGGGCCGGGCCGGGGCGCGGGGCGGGCCAAGTGCGTCGGCCGGGGCGGTAGTTGGGGCGGACGGGGGCGGCCCGGGTGGTTCGGCGCGGGGTGCGCGCCGGACGCCGGTGCCGGGGGCGCACGGAGTGAAGCGGTGTGGTGAGAGGGGCGTGCGGGGTGCTGTGGGGCTGGTGGGGGGCAGGCTGACCGGCGGCGTGTACGGCGGCCGTACCCCGGTCCCGCACGGGGCCGGGTGCGGCCCGGCGGGAGGACTGGCGGGATGGGCGAGGGTGCGGACGCCGGCTTCGCGGGGGATCCGGCGCAGGCGCTGCTGCGGATCAGGGACCAGCAGGGCCGACTGTGCGGCCTCGGCTTCGTCGCCGACCGGGACGGCACGGTGGTCACCGCGCACGAGGCGGTCGCCGGACTGCCCCGGCTGGTGCTGCACACCCCCGGCGGGCAGACCCGGGTGCTCGGCCCGGAGAGCGTCGACCTGCTCCCCGACCGCGGCCTGGCCCTGCTGCGCACCGCAGCGGTCGGCGGCGTCCCCGGCCCGGCCCTGCCGGTCGGGCGCGGACCGGTCACCGGCCCCGTCGCGGTCCCGCACCAGCGCTGGGAGGACGGCGCGCCCGCCCTGGCCCGGGGCGGCCCGCTCGGCCGGGAGAACGGCCGCTGCGGGGACGGCGCCCAGGTGCGCACCGTCCCCGGCATCGTGCTGCTCGACCTGCCGGTGACCCCGCTCGCCGGGGCGCCCGTGCTCGACCCCGGGACCGGCGCGGTGCTCGCCGTGATCGCCCCCCGGGTGCGCGCCGTCCCCGGCCCCGGTACGGCCGCCGTCCCGCTCGGCGCCGACGGCCCGCCCGACGGGGACGGCCCGCTCGACCGGCTGCTGGCCCGCAACGCCGCCGACGCCCCCGCGTACGGACCGGCGCTCAACCTCGGCGGCGCGCTGCAACTGGCCCGGGCCCAGCTCGCCGACGCCGCCGCCGGGCCCGGACGGATCGCCGAACTCGCCGCCGACCGGGTCGACCGCCCCGACGGCCTCAGCGGCGAGGAGCCGCAGGACGCGCTCACCGTGCTGCTCGGCGACAGCGGCAGCGGCCGCACCACCGAACTCGCGGCCCTCGCCGTCCGCCGGTCGGACGCCGCCCAGCCGCTGCCGACCCTGTGGCTGCGCGGCGCCGACCTGGCCCCGGGCGACCGCGCCCTCGGCGACCCGCTGCGCCGCCGGCTCGCCGCCGCGGCCCGGCGGGCGGGCCTCCCGGAGGCCGGGCCGGAGGAGCTCGCCGCGCTGTGCGCCGACGCCGGACGACCGCTGCTGGTGGTGCTCGACGGGCCCGAGGAGGCGCCGCTCGCGCTGTCCGCGCGCTGGCTGGGCGCCGCCCTGGAGTGGCTGCGCACCCACCGGGCCCGGGCCCTGGTCGCCTGCCGGCCCGACGGCTGGGAACAGCTCGGCCCCTGGCGCCCCGCCGCCCGCGCGCTGTGGCTCGGCCCGCTCACCGACGACGCCGCGACCCGGGCCCGGCGCCGCTACGGGCTGCCCGGCGCCTTCCTCGGCCCGGCCGAGCACGGCCACCCGCTGGCCCTGCGGCTGGCCGGCGAACTGCGCGGCGCGGGCGTGCACGGCCCGGTCGGCAGCCGGGCCGAACTCTTCGACGGCTGGCTCGACCTGGCCTGCCTCAACGTCGCCCGCCGGGTCGCCCTCACCCCGGGCGGCTCCCGCCGGCACCGCCGCGGCGGACCGCCCGCGCCCGGCGAGGACGCCCGGCAGGTGCGGCGGCTCGCCGCCGTCGCGGCCGGGCGGCTGCACGAGGCCGCCCGGCTGATGCTCGGCGCGGGGGACGGGGCGCTGCCCGCCGCGGAGTTCGCGCGGCTGTTCCCGGAGCCGGGCGGCTGGGCGCGGGCCGTCCGGGAGGAGCGGCTGCTGGTCCCGGCGGGGGCCGGCCACCGGGCCGGGCACGAGGAGTGGGGGGAGTGGCTGCAGAGCCTCCACCTGGACCTGGACGCGGCGCTGCGGCTGGTGCTGGAGGAGGCGCAGGAGGCGCAGGAGGGGGAGGTGGAGGAGACGGCGGGCGGGGAGCGGGTCGCGGGGGAGGCCGGGAGCGGCGGGACGCTCCGGGCCCCGTCGGACGGCAGCAGCCACGGGCCCGCCGTTCCCCGGGCCCCTGAGGGGGCCTTCGGCGGGACGCCCGGTCGGGAGACCGGTGGGGCGCCGGCCGGGGCCGGGGTCGGGGCCGGGGTCGGGCGGTGCCGGGTCGGGGTGGTGCTGGGGGCGTTGCGGCGGGCCGGGGAGCTGCGAGGGGCGGCGGCGCTGGACGGCTGGCTGCGGCGGGCACTGGCGGCGCTGGAGCGCTCGGAGCGCGGCGGGGAGGCGGACTGGTGGGCGGGCCGGCTGCTGGTGGCGGGCCTGGCGGGGAGCCCGGAGCCGTCCGCGCACCGGGAGCTGCTGGAGCTGCTGGCCGAACGGGCCGGCCGGGACGAGCGGTTCGGCGCCGCGTTCTGGGCCGGGCTGCCGCTGCCGGTGGCCGAACGGGTCGCGCTGCTGGGCCGGTTGGCGCGCGGCCCGGGCCGCGCG
>NZ_JBSGET010000220.1:0-9033 GCF_053603035.1 Kitasatospora sp. NPDC004272
GACTCCGCGGTCGGCTGGCGCCCGGGGCTCCGGCGCCGCCAGGACCGGCGCGTGCGCCGCGCCGACCGCGATGCCGGGCACCACCGCGTCCGCCGCCGGCCGCGAGGCCCGCGCCGGCCCCGCGGATTTCCCGGCGCCCGCCCCCCTCCTCTCCGGAGCGGACGTGCACCCTTGCTGTTCTTGTTCCGTACACCTGGGACCGCAGGGTTTTCCATGGCGGCAATCGTCCGAGTCAGCCGAGCCGGTGGCGGCGGACGGAACCGATTCCGGCGTGACGTCGGGAAAACCCGGGCGCCCGGAGATTCCGAATTCGCGAAAAGGCGTCGCCGGCAGCCGAATTCAGTACGGAACCTGAACTCGCGATGTCGGCCCGGGGTCCTGCTGTGTGGCCGGACGACTGCTCTGCGTCCCGGGGCTCGACAGCCGCGAGGCGACGGTCTCGCGCCCCCCCGCTCCACGTGATCACCACCGCCGGGAACCGCGCGGACGCCGAATCCTGCTGACCGTCTCCCGCCGCGCGAGCCCGACACCATCGGCCTCGGCGAACTCCGCCGCGTCGTCGAGCAGACCTCCGGCCAGCTCCACCGGGAACGGCGCTCGACCTCCACGACTCACCCGTCCCGCTCGCGTGCACCCTCATCCGCTGGAAGCAGCCCGACAGGCCGGTGCCGTGATCGTGTCGTGAGCCCGCACCACGGGACGAGGGGACGCATCACGAGTGCCGAGGTTGCCGGGAGGCGCCGGCGCTCGCCGCCTCCACGTGCGGGAGTTGCCTCGGGGTAACCGTCCTCGCCCCCGGCACCTGGCGGTACTGCTGAGCCGCCGCCCGCTCAGTCCAGCACGGTGAACCCCTCCCCCAGCGCGGCCCGGACCCGGGCCACCGTCCGGGGCCGGGGTTCGACCAGGTAGCGGTGCTCGGCGGCCCGCAGCAGCGGCAGGTCCATCGAGCTGTCGGTGTAGGCGTGGTCGACCGGCACGGCGATGCCCGACTCGCCCAGCCGGTCGACCTTCTGCGTGCCCAGACAGCCGCGCACCGGCCGGTGCGCGAAGCGTCCGGGGGCCAGTTCGGCGGCCAGCAACTCGACGCCTTCCAGGCCGAGTTCGCGGCACACGGCGGAGGCCAGCGGTTCGGCGCAGCCGGTCGCCACCACCACCCGGTCCCCGCGCTCGCGGTGCTCGCGCAGCCGGGCCAGCACCGGTTCGATCCGGCCCCGCGCCACGTGCGTCGCCGCGAACTCCGCTGCCATCGAAGCCAGTTGCGCGGTACTCCGGCCCGCGGTGGCCAGCAGTACGAAGCCGCGCACGGCCCGGCGCCGCCCGGCGGGCAGCAGGAACAGCGGCACCAGCACCACCGCCGCGGCCAGCGACACCACCGCCCGGAACCGTCCGCGCAGCATCGACCGCCGCAGGAACCCGGCGAACGAATCGCCCCGGCACAGCGTGCCGTCCAGGTCGAACACGGCCACTCGCGGCTCCGGCACCGCACCCTCCCCCGCCCGTACGAGAACGCCGGGCCCATTGTGCCGCACGGGTGGTTCCCGTACGGCGCGATGGGCCCGGCGGTGCCGGTCAGTCGGTGCGGACCCACTCCTGTCCGGCCGTCAGGCGGTACTGCGCGGCCGGGCGCTGGCCGGCCGGGTGCGGGGTGCCCTCGTACACGCCCTCGCCCTCGCCCTCGCCCTCGGGGAGGGAGCGCTTCGGCTGCAGGGTCAGGCAGTAGTTCTTGGCGTTGAAGGTCTGGGCGACCACGGTGCTGATGTTGGAACTGGACGGGCTGGTCACCAGGATGTTCTTGATCGTGGTGCCGGTGCCGTCGACCGACATCACCCCGACCGTCCGGGTCATCGCGCTGAGCATGCCGAACTGGAGTTCCTGACTGGTGTCGACCGTGAACTTCACCTGGGTGGTCTCGGTGTTGGTGCGCTTCCACTCGTGCGAGTACGTGGCCTTGAACGCCATCTGGAAGGCGGCGGTCGCGGTGAGCTTGAGCTGGCCGGAGGCGGTGGCACTGCTGCTGGTGGTGGTCGATCCGCCGTTGGTGGTGTCGGTGTTGGGGCCCTTGTCCTTGGGGGCGGTGGTGTCGGTGTGCGAGGTCTCCGTCTTGTCGGAGTTCGCCACCGTGCCGGACACGTTGGTGGTGTTGTCGATCGTCCCCTCGACGGTGGCGGAGCCGGAGATCTCGCCGGCCAGGTTGTCGGTCGCGCTCGATTCCAGCACCACCGTCCGGTACACCGCGATCTTGTGGTTGGTGCAGTTGATGACGGTGTTGCCGACCGAGACGACGGCGGCGGTCCGCTCCACCGCCAGCCCGGGGAGGAACCGGAAGCTGCACCCGTACGCCCGCCCGCAGCCGTGTGCCACGGCGGCCGCGTCGGGCAGCGGGGTGTCGCCGTCGAAGGCCCGTGCCACCAGGTCCTCGACGGCCTGCTGCGCGGCCGGCTCGTCCGCGAACGCGGGCCCGGCCGTCGGCCCGCCGACCAGCAGCAGCGCGGCGGCCAGCGCCGCGGCCCGCTTCACCGCTCGCTCCAGGTGCCCTCGGCGGTGCGCACGTACACGGCGTCCGGCACCCGCCCAGGCGGCTCCGGCGCCACCGCCGCCGCCACCGGGCTCGGCTGCGGCGGCGCCGGAGCGGGCGGGCCCGGCTGCGGCGGCGGCGGGCCCGGCGGGCGCAGCGACCGGCAGACGTCCGGCCGGGCGAAGGTCTGCGCGACGATGGAGCTGCTGGTGGCGATGGACGGGCTGTCCACCACCACGTTCTTGATGAACCGGCCGGTGTGGTTGACCGACAGGATGCCGACCACCCGGGTCACCGCGGTGAGCGTCCCGAACTGGAGCTCGTCGTTGGACGACACCGTGAACACCACCCGGGTGGTCTCCCGTACGGTCGCCTGCCACTGCTTGGAGTAGGAGGCCTGGAAGGCGAGTTCGAAGCTGGCCTTCGCACCCAGGTGGAGGGCGTTGGAGCCGTTCACGGTGGTGGTGTTGTCCTTGCTGTCCTGGAACTTGTCCTGGGTGGTGGGGCCCTTGTCCTTGTTCGGTCCGTACTCGATGGTGCTGTTGGTGGTGCCGTTGGCCTGGCTGCCCTGCGCGGAGGCGGTCACCGTGGTGTCGATGCTGCCGGTGACCGTGGCCTTGCCGGAGATCGAGCCGCCGATGTTGTCGGTGCTGCTGCTGGCCACCGTCAGGGTGCGGTCGACCTCCATGTCGCTGCCGGTGCAGTTGATCGCGGCGTTCCCGATCGAGGCGACGGCGCTGCCGAACAGCCCGATGATCCGGTTCGTCGCCCGGAAGGTGCAACTACCGGGCTGGTCGCACTGGGCCGCGACCTCCTCGGGCGAGGCCAGCTTGGTGTCGCCGTCGTAGGCCTCGGGCGCGGGCATCGGCGGCAGCGGCGCGAGCCCGGCGGCTCCCGCCTCCTCGGCCGTCTCGGCCGTCTCGGCCGCCGGGCCGCCGTCTGCCGCGGCGGCGGGCTCGGCGGCCAGCGCGGGCGCGGCGAGCGGTACCAGGCCGCCCAGGACGACTATCCCGGTCAGCGCGGCCCCCGGCGCCAGCGCGGCGCACCTGCGCGTCCACCTGGTCGTTCGCGCTGTTCGCGCCGTGCGCGGGCGTGCGGAACCAACCACGGATGTGCTCCTCACTCGTCGACGACCCCCGTACCCGAGCCGTCCGAGCGGGCATCGAGCCCGTGGACGGCCCCCCGGCCCCATCCTCCGCGACCTTCGGATCGCGGGCGAACGGTCGGTCGCCGCGGGTGCGCCATTCGATGGGACGTCACCCGGTGGGACGTCAAAGCACGCCCAGCGGTGGCGGATCAGGCCCGGCGCGGGGCCCGGCGCAGCGGGAACCAGCGTTCGGCCGCCGCCCGCGCCTCCTCGGTGAGCACGGTGTACGGGACGGGCTCGCGGCCCGCCGCGCGCACCAGGTCCTCCAGGTGGTCGCGCAGCAGCCAGACGTCCGCCGGGTCGGCCTCGGCGACGGCCAGCACCTGCGCCAACCGCCCGCCGTCGAAGCCGAGTTCCGCACCGGCCCGGCTGGCGTCGAGCCCGGTCAGCTCCAGGTTGGCCCGCAGCTCGGCGGCGGTGCGGGCCCGCTCCTCGTCGTTCAACGACACTGCGGCTCTCCTCCAGGGGGTCCACGAGGGGTCAACGTGGGGCCACGGGGCTTCTACGGGGCTTCTACGGCGCGGCCGGACGGCGGTCACCCGTCCCGGGCATGCTACCGAGGCCCCCGCTGCCGGAGCGCCGCGCTCACTCCCCGGCGCGGCGCCGCCGCCGGTACTCCGCCAGCCACTCGCCGACCTGCTCCTCGTCGTGCAGGTACGGATGGGGCTCGCCGGGACCGTGCCGCAGGTCGATGCCGTGGAGCAGGTTCAGCGCCCAGCGGGAGGTCTCGTCCCAGTCCCGCTCGTCGTCCAGCAGCAGCCGCCCGGCCCAGCGGTCGACGGCGTCCCGGTCGGCCCGGCCCGCCGCGACCTCGGCGAGCCGCCACTCGATCCCGTCGGTCCCGTCGACCCCGTAGCTCCCGTCGCTCCCGTCGTCCGTCACGGCCGTTCCCCCTCCTCCGCCGCCTCCTGGGCGGCCATCACCTCGTCGCCGTGCGCGAACGCCCAGGCGCCGAAGGTGTCGATGGCGGGCAGCAGGGTCCGCCCCAGCTCGGTGAGTTCGTAGGCCACGCCGGTGCTGCCGGGGCTCGGCGGGTGGCGCTCGACCAGGCCGTTGTACTGCAGGCGGCGCAGCGTCTCGGTGAGCACCTTGGAGCTGATGCCGCCGATCCGGCCGCGCAGTTCGGCGGGGCGGTGCGGGCCCTCGCGCAGGGCCCAGAGCACCACGGCGTTCCAGGTGTGGGAGAGCAGGTCGAAGGCGAGGCGGGCCCGGCAGTCGGCGAGCCGTGGATCGGAAGTCACGTACCGAATGGTGCCCGACCGGCTCCCTAGGCTCGTCCCGGAAGTCGAAATCCCCCGGAAAGGACGGCTGCTGATGAGGATCGGCATTCTCGGCACGGGCAACATGGCGGACGCGCTGGGCACCCACTGGGCGCGGGCCGGGCACCGGCTCACCGTCGGCGGGCGGGACCTGGCGAAGGCCCGGCGGCTGGCCGACCGGATCGGCCACGGGACGCGGGCCGGTGACCTGCGCACGGCGGCGGCGGAGGCCGAAGTGGTGCTGGTGGCACTGCCGTTCGGCGCCGGGGCGGAGGTGGTCCGGGCGCTGGCCGCACCGCTCGCGGGGCGGACCCTGGTCGACTGCGCCAACCCCGTCGGCCCCGGCTTCCGCCTGCTGACCGGCCACGGGCCGTCCGCCGCCGAGCAGTTGGCGTCCGCCGCACCGGACGCGCACGTGGTGAAGGCGTTCAACCTGTGCCACGAGGACGTCTGGCGGATGCGCCCGCCGGTCTTCGACGGCCGCCCGCTGGCCGTCCCGCTGTGCGGCGACGACGCCACCGCGCTGGCCCGGGTCTCCGAGCTGGTCGGCGACGCGGGCTGCACCCCGCTGCCCGCCGGCGGCCTCGACCGGGCCGGCCTGCTGGAGGCCACCGCCGCCCTGTTCATCGGCCTGTGGGTCGGCGCCGGCGCGGACGTCCAGGCCATCGCACCACCGCTGGCGTACGCGGCCGGCCCCGAAGGGAGTTGAGTCAGGTCCTCTGCGCGTCGCCGTCGGGCGGCCGGAGGCAGTGTTCCGGTGCGTCCGTATCGACTTCTACGAACAGGCGTGGAACACCGCCGGGGCCCCGCGTCCTTGGACGCGCGGCCCCGAACGGCCTGGCTCCGGCGGGTCAGCGGGTCAGCGGGTCAGTGCGGGAGGTTCCACTTCTGCGAGGCGGTGCTGTTGCAGAGGTAGACCTGCAGTGGCTGGCCGTTGGTGGTGTTGCCGTTCGGCAGGTCCAGGCAGAGGTTGGACGGGGTGTTCACCAGGCTTCCGTCCGACTTCGGCCACCACTGCTGGGCGCCGCTGCCGTTGCAGGTGAACAGCTGCACCGGCACGCCGTGGATGTCGGTGCCGCTCTGGTACACGTCCAGACAGTGCCCGAAGACCTGCACGGTGCCGTCCGGAGCGAGGGTCCACTGCTGGGCGGCCGTGTTGTTGCAGTCCCAGATCTGGATCCTGTTCCCGTCCGCCACCGAACTGACGTTGTCGTCGAGGCACTTGCCGCCGGGACCGGTGATCGTCCCGGTGGCCGGGGCGGCGGGGCCGACGTCGAAGGACGGTGGTGCGTCGGCGGCGGCCCGGCCCCACTGGGGGGAGGGCGTGCTGCTCAGGGTGTACTGCAGCGAGCCGCCGTTGGTGACGAAGTCCTCGCCCAGCCAAGGCTTGCCGCTCGCCGTACCGTTGACGGCCAGTCCGGTGACGTACGGCGTGTCGTCGGCCGCGCCGGGGGCGCTGATGTCGATGGCGACACCGTTCTCGCGGGTGAGGGAGATGCTCGGAAAGGCCGGGCTGGCCAGGACCAGTTCGGCTCGCCCGGGAACTTGCGGATACATGCCGAGTGCGGCCCACACGGCCCACGAGGACATCGCGCCGAGGTCGTCGTTCCCGGGTTCGCCGTCCGGGGCGTCCGAGTAGAGCTGGAGCAGCGCCTGGCGCACCACGGCCTGGGTGCGGTCGGGGCGTTGCGCGTAGGTGTAGAGCCAGGGGATGTTGACGGACGGTTCGTTGCCCAGGTAGGCGTACGGGGAGTCCATGCCGCCGTTGAGCTGGCCGAAGAACGTGTCCAGTCTGGTGACCGCCGCTCCGCTGCCGCCCATCGCGGCGATCAGGCCGCGCGGGTTCTGGGGCACCGACCAGGTGTACTGGGCGCCGTCGCCCTCCTGGAAGCCGTCCCGCGAGGTGGGCGGGGAAGCGGGCCAGCTGTGGTCGACGGCGCGCGGCTGGATGGCGCGGGTCTGGGTGTTGAACAGGTTGCGCCAACTGGCCGAGCGGTGCAACTCGATGTCGTACATGCCCGCGTCGCCGAGCCGGGCGGCGAGCTGGGAGACGGCGAAGTCCGCGGTGGCGTAGTCCAGCGTCACCGACGCCGCCCAGCCCATGTAGGGATGCGGCAGGTAACCCGCGCTGAGGTAGTAGGACTGGCCCGGGCGTTCGTCGTCCTTGACGGTGCCCGCCCATGCCTGCCAGAGCAGTGCCTGGGCGTCGAACCCCTTGGCGCCGAACGCGTACAGGGAGCTGCCGATGATCGGCATCGGATCGCCGTCCATGGTGCCGGCTCCGCCGTTGGCGACCGGCCAGCGGTCGAGGTAGCCGGCCTGGGCGCCCTGGTTGACGATCGACTGGCCGATGTCGGAGGCTTCCTGGGGGCAGAGCAGGGCCAGCAGTTGCATCTGCGACCGGTAGACGTCCCAGCCGGAGAAGTTCGTGTACTGGGCGTGGCCGGACGCGACGGTGCGGATCTGGTTGTCGAAGCCGATGTAGCGCCCGTCCGCGTCGCTGAAGACGTTGGGGGCCAGCAGCGAGTGGTAGAGCGCGGTGTAGAAGGTGCGGGTGTTGCGGAGCGAGCCGCCGGCGACGGCGATCCTGCCCAGGTGGGTGTTCCACGCCGACCTGACACCGGCCGCGACCGTGCCGAAGGGGTTCGCGCCCTCCTCCGCCTGCATGTTGGCGTAGGCGTTGTCGGTGCTGACGTAGGACAGGCCGACCCGGACGGTGACGGTCCGGTTGGTCGAGGTGTCGAACGACAGCATCGCCTTCCGGCCGCCGTCGAGCAGGGCGGACGTGCTGAAGCCGCGGTCGAAGACGGCGGAGAAGTACACCCGGTACTTCTTCCCCGTACCGCAGAACCCACCACTGTCGCTGTAGCCGGAGACCCGGTCGCCGCCCAGGACGAGGGCGCCGCCGTTGCCGGCGAACCCCCCGTTGAGCGCGGTTCCCGCGTCCACGGTCAGCGCGGCGCCCTGACCGGCCGGATAGTCGAACTCGGCGATGCCCGCACGCTGGGTGGCGGCCAGCCGGGTGGTGATCCCGTTGTCGAACGTCACCGAGTACGTTCCGGGCGAGGCGGACTCGTTGGCGTGCGAGAAGGTCGCGGGACCGCTGGACGCCGTCCCCAGCCGCGGCATGAACGGGAAGTTGCCGAAGACGTCGCAGCCCGCCCCGGAGAGGTGGTTCAGGCTGAAACCGTAGATCCGGTCGGCCCGGTAGTCGTAGCTGACGCCCCCGTGGGACGCGGTGGGCGCGCCGGTGTCGGGGCTCCACTGCACCATGCCGAAGGGCGCGGAGGCACCGGGGAAGGTGTGGCCGCCGTTGAGGGCCTCGTCGGTGAACTGGGTGGAGGACGCGGTCCCCACGAAGGGGTTGACGTACTGCGCCGGGTCGTCGACGGTGACCCTGGCCACCGCCGGTACGGTGGCGGCGGCGGGCTGGGCCACCGCGCCGCCGCCGACGACCAGTAGGAGTCCGGCTACCAGTGCGAGGGGTCGTAGCAGCCGTGGTACCGGGTGACGGGTCGTCAAGTGTTTCATTCTGCTGGAGTGCGCCTTTCTCGTGTGTGTCGTACACAGATCGGATCGCCGTGGAACGCGATCTGGGCGTTCCTGAACGGCACCGCTCGATCGAGTGCGCCGAGCAATCCCTCGTAGACCGCCGAGCCCCCCGAGGCTACGGTGACGCTTCCGCCGGTTCACCGCCCGGTCGGTCTCCCCGGCGGCGATCACCGGCTTCGGCTGCCACCCAGGCCCGCGGCAGACTCTCCGGGTGCCACCAACCGGACTGTCCGGAAGCAGACAGCCACACGCGCCCTGCCGAAGGAGTTGCCCATCCCGCGCCGCGTCCGTCGGCTCGCCTCGACCTTCCACAGAACCGGTGATCGGACAGGCTCTATTGGCGCAGCTCCGCCGCGAGTTCCGGGGCGAGTTCCACCCCGCCCCGGGCGCCCCCTGAGCCCGCGGCCCCGACCCAGCCCGGGCCCCGGCCCCGGCCCCGGCCCCGGCCCCGGCGTCGGCGGCGGGCGGCTCAGAAAGTGTGGGGTAATTAGCTGATTACTGATCGTTGAGGTCGTCGGCGAGGCGGCGTGCTGCTTCGGTCTCGATGGGGCCGCGTGGCT
>NZ_JBSGET010000221.1:0-8979 GCF_053603035.1 Kitasatospora sp. NPDC004272
GGGCGCGGTCGGGGTGGTCATCGTGACTCCTCGTGGGTGCGGAGGGAGATGAGGGCTGCGTCGCGGTGCTCTCTCCGGCCGCCAGGCCGACCGGGAGTTCCGGTGCCCTGGCGAGCGGACAGCGCATCAGCGCTGCGGGCAGTCGCATGGGTTTGGTGGAGCTACCCTGCGCCCACTCGGGCGGCGACTACCGATGTCCTTCAGCAGGCACAAAGGATGTACTAGGTCGAGTAGATTGACTACTCAATGCCTGACGCAATGAAGACTGCACCCTCTGCGACGCCAGGTCAACCCCCTTCGCCTACATTGACTAGTCATTGCTGGCGGGGTAGACATCTCCTATGGCAGTCAGCAGTAGGGCACGGGCCCTCTACCAGCGCATCGCGGACAAGATCCGCTCAGAGATCGCCGACGGAACCCTTGGGCCCGGCGCGCGGCTGCCTACCGAAGCCGAGATCGCGGCTGAGTGGGAAACCACCCGGTCGACTGCGGTTCAGGGCCTCAAGGTCCTGGTGAACGAGGGCCTGATCGTGAGTGACCGGCCCCGCGGCTACTTCGTCCGCAGCCGCCGACCGATGGTCTACCGCCCGCAGGCCGAGTTCATGAAGCGGCCGCTGTCTCCGGAGATGGACTCCTTTCTCTCCCAGATGGCGCAGGAAGGGCGGGAGGCCGGACAGCACATCGAGGTGAATGTGGTCGTCCCGTCTCCGGAGGTTCGAAGCCGACTTCAGCTCGGGGAGGGCGAACTGGTGGCGGTTCGTCGGCGTGTCCGGTTCATCGACGGGGTGCCGTACAACACGAACGACAGCCACTTCCCCCTGGATCTGGTGCAGGGCAGCGAGATCATGAACCCCGACGACATCGCCCGCGGTGCGAACGTCGTGCTGGCCGAGCTGGGACATGAGCAGGTTCGGGCGCTGGACGAGATCCAGGTACGCATGCCCACCCCGGACGAGTCCGACCGCCTCCAGCTCGGTCCCGGTACGCCCGTTGGAGTTCACCTCTGCACCGGATACACCGAAAAGAGCCGGCCCGTCCGCGTCGTCGTCAATGTCCTTCCGGGCGACCGCCACGTCATCACCTACGAACGCAGCAAGCCGAAGCTGAGCGCCCCAACCATCCGGGTGGCCACCGGGAACGACTTGGACACCGTGGTGAACCTCTGGGGCCACGCGGCCACCTGGTTGGCCGAGCGCGGTACAGAGCAGTGGCAGTACCCCCCGCGCGCCGATCGCATCGCGGAGAACATCGCAGCGGGTGAGTGCTGGATCGTGGAGGACGAAGGCACGCCGGTGGCGACCGTGACCGTGGACGAGCACGCCGACCCTGACTTCTGGAGCCCGGCGGAGATTGCCGAACCCGCTCTGTACGTACACCGCATGGTCGTACGTCGCGATGTCAGCGGCCTGGAACTTGGATCGGCACTGCTCGACTGGGCCAGTCTCCGCGCTGCCGATCAGGGCAAGCACTGGCTGCGCCTGGACGCCTGGCGCGACAACGCCGACCTTCAGGCCTACTACAGCAACCGCGACTTCTCCCACGTCCGAACCGTCGACGTAGCCGGCCGAGGGAGCGGCGCGCTGTTCCAGCGACCTGCTGGCCACACCCGCAACGTAGGCCCAGGACTGATCGATCGTCACTAACCGTGCCACCAACGGGTTCCCCTCCGAATTTTGATCGAGGCCCCACGGTGCACCAGCCATCAAGGAGCAAAAAGTGACAGCACCTGGTGACAACCCAGATGTCACCAGCGGTTGTCACCTCCGCACACCTGTACTGCACTGCCAGACTCGCTGAACAACCGACTGTGGGAGGGATCTGCTATGGCTGCTGACGACAGGCCGACGTGGGCTCAGCGCATGGTGGAAGAGCGCGCTGCCCGCGGCTGGTCCCAGGTCGACGCGGTGCGCGCTTTGATGGCCCGGCTCCCGGCGGACCAGGTCGTGGTGGAGCAGGATCTGCTGCGGCAGTGGAAGCGGTGGGAGGCCGGCGAGACCCAGCCGACCAAGTACAAGAAGGAGATCGCCAGCACCTTCGGCACGACCACCGGCGCGTTCTTTCCCGAGCGCGGACGACGCGACGGCCGGGCCGAAATCCTCCAGGTCAGCGGCATGGACACCGTCGACATCATCGCCCGGCTGCGCCAGAGCGACGTCGACCAGGCCACGCTCGACGCTCTGCGGATCACGGCGGACCGGCTCGCCTGCGAATACGCCTACATGCCCGCCGACCAGCTGCTCGTCGAGGGCAAAGCGTGGCTGGCCCGCGTCGTCGGGCTCCAGCACCAGCGCGTCAGCCTCGCCCAGCACCGCGAGCTGATCGCCCTCGCGGGCCAGCTCTCCCTGCTGGTCGGGTGCGTGGAGTACGACTCCGGTCGGCCCCGCGACGCGGAGGCGACCCGGCAGGCCGCGCTGCTCCTCGGGGTGGAGGCGGGCGAACTCGGTGTCCAGGGTTGGGCGCACGAGATGAAGGCCTGGTTCTGCCTGACGCGCGGGGACTACCGCGGTGTCATCGCGGCCGCCGAGGCCGGCATCGCCGTCGCGCCGACCGAGTCGGTGGCCGCGCAGCTCTACGCCCAGAAGGCGAAGGCGTGGGCCAGGTTGGGTGACCGGCAGCAGACCGAAGTCGCCCTCGACCAGGGGCGCCTGCTGCTGGAACGGTTGCCGTACCCGGAGGACATCGAGAACCACTTCGTGGTGGACCCGGCGAAGTTCGACTTCTACCGGATGGACGCCTACCGGAAGGTCGGCGAGGACCGACTGGCCGAGCAGCTTGCGAGCGAGGTGATCCGGGCCAGCACGGATTTCGACGGGACGGAGCGGGCGCCGATGCGGATCGCCGAGGCCCGGGTCACGCTCGGCGTGGTCGCGGCCCGCGACGGCGACCTCGACACCGCGCTGGCCTACGGCGAGCGGGCTCTGCAGGGCGACCGGCGGTCGCTGCCGTCCCTCGCGATGGTCTCCGCCGACCTCGGCCAGATCCTCCACAACCGGTTCGCGCACGCCCCGGAAGCCGTCGAATTCGTCCAGCACCTGCGCGAGCTGAGAGGTTCGGGCTGATGGAAACGAACTTGACCTTCCGTCCGATCGTTGGATCATCAGATCGACACGGTGAGCTGGCGGCTACTCCGCGCGTTGTCCACAGGGGTACGCTTGCTCCGACAGTGATCCAAAACGCACTTCGCCGCCCGACCCTGACGGGCCGGACGGCGGTTAAGTGGATCGGCGCCCCTGGCCGGGGGCCCGTCCCGGTCAACCACGTAAAGGGTGGTGACGTGATGCAGGGTACCCGTGTTGGGGCCCCTCATGCGCACGGCACCCCGCCGTGGAGTCGACCGGGTAGGCCCCGGGTCTCACTCCGGCAGGGTGCCGTCTCTGTGTGCGTGGCCGGCCACGGCGGCCCCCTCAGCAGGGGGTGTTCCGTGACCTAGGCCATCGTCCGGTGCTGACCGTTCCACGGGTCTGCTCCGTTGGCCGCTCCCCCGGGTTTTCCACCCCGGATCAACGCGGCCGTCCTGCTCAACACCCGCTCTCGGGCTTCCACACCGTCGAGCGGGTTGCTGGGGATCGGCGTCCAACCGAACCACCAGCGGTACTACATCGCACGCACCACAACCGGCCCCTTTCCAAGGGCCACTCGCAGTACCCGGCTCCCTGGCAGGAGCCGCCTTGCAACACACCGGTCTTCCAACCGGCCGCAGTCGGAGCCCCGGCAAGGGCCTCGACTGCACCCAACCCGCAACACAGGTCCCGAGAAGAACTGAGAACTGGAGGTCGCCGATCGGTTTTCGCCCCCACGAGGGGGCTGTGTGTCCACACCCGCAAGGGGTGCTTCTTATCAACACCCCCGTGGGGGCGCTGCTGCGTTCCCACGTGTCCGTAGGGAGCGTTGTCATTTTGCAGCAGGTCAGGATGCCTTTCCAGTCACACGGCTCGCCGGTCGCCGCGGTGGGCTCCGCTGGTTCGATCATGATCGACGGCGGCCGGGAGGAGGGGAGGAGAGTTCTCCCCCCTCCAGCCTTGGGTTCTGTCGGGGGACCGGTTGTCGGACCGGTTGTCGGGGACACCAACCACCCCAGTACCCATGTGATGCACATCACACCTCCGGGTGAACGTGTCGGGGGTGTCGTAGACGGCCTCCCGGGTGTAGATCCGGCCGCGCCGCAGGTTCCCGGCCAGCGCGGGGAGACGGTCGACGTCTCCGCGGTGGTCGCGGTTCCGATGCCGAAGGCGGCGCGGCGGTTCGTTCCGTGCGTGCCGGTGTTGCCTCGGCTGCTGGTGCCGGCGGCTGAGCAGTGGGTGACCACGACGCGGGGGCGGGTCGCGCTGGACCCGTACTCGTGGATGCAGGCGGTGCACTGGGTGGTGGCTTCGGGCTGCTACCGGCCGTCGCGTTCGCACGGGCCGCGGGAGATGGGCCGCACCGCGATCCGTACCGCGCAGCTGCTGATGGAGCTGTCGCCGTGCCGTCCCGGGGTGGAGTACCTGGCGCGGCGGCTGGGCGTGACGGAGCGGACCGCGCAGTACCAGCTGGACATGCTGCGGGAGTCCGGCCTGCTCGCCTACGTCGCGAAGGGGACCCGGGTCCGCGGGGAGAAGGCGAAGGCGAGCGAGTTCGTCCGGGTGGTCCCGCTCGAGTTCGACGTCGCCCTGGGCGTGCGGGTCGCGGGGGAAGGCAGCGGCCGGCGGGTGGTGGGGATCGCGGAGGCCGGGCGGGCGGTGATGGCGCTGCTGGGCAAGCGGGCCTCGCGCAAGGTCCGCGCGGCCCGGCCGAAGCCGTCCGCGAAGGCCTCGCTGACGGCCGGTCAGGGTTCCTCGGATGCCGTCCAGTCCCACGTTTCACAGGCCGCTGACACCGCCTCAGCAGCAGTCTGCCGTTGCACCCCAATGGGGGGTGGTTGCTGTACTTCTCCTGCTGACGGTTTGACCCACCTTCCCTCCGAGACGGACGTCGCAAGCGGGAAGTCGAAGTCCACCGCCGCGAAGAAGTCCACCAAGCAGCCGGGCCGGGCCCCTCGTTCGCTCAACAAGGTCGGACGCCGGTTCCAGCTGGCCGCAGAGCTGGTGCGCCAGGTGCCGTGGCTGCGTCGCGCTCTGGTGCCCCGGGTCGCGTGGATGGTGAAGGAGGTGGCCGACGCGGGCTGGAGCGCGGAGGAGGTCGTGGCCTGGTTGTCCATGGTCGAGGCGCCCAAGCGGGGCACCTGGCGGCCCACCGGCCTGCTCGGCCACCGGCTGCGCGGCATGACGCAGATGCCGGGCTGGCGCACCGAGGCCGAGCGCGCCGTCCAGGTCGAGCAGTGGCGCGACTCCCGCTCCGCCGCCCGCGCCCGCCACGACCGCACCAGCTCCGAGTGGACCCTGACCGACTGGCAGGCCCCGGCGACCGGCTCGGTGGGCCGCCTCGTCGACGCCGCGTTCGCCCAGGTCCGGCAGACCGGCACCCAGGATGTTCGGAACGTCGGGGAGCTGGAGCTGTTCGCCCAGGACCAGGACGGCCTGGTCGACCTCGCCCAGCTCACCCGCGAGGACGTCATCGAGCTGCGCGCCCTCGGCCAGAAGGACCCGGAGATGGTCCTGATGGCGATCCGGGAGTTCGGCGAGGACTACGCCCGCCGGCTCTACACCCACGGCCTGGTCGACCAGGTCCTGCGCCTGCGCCACACCGGCCGCATGGTCATCCACCAGCCCTGGAGGTCCGCGTGACCGAGCCGTCCACCAGCGGCGTCGACCTGGCCCGCGTCGCCCTCAAGGCCGCCCGGGAGGCCGCCCGCACCCGCGGCGCCGACGCCCCCGGCGGCGCCAGCGCCACCGCCCGGCCCGCCCGCCGCCGCACCGTGCGCAGCGGCGGCCGCGACCCGATCGGCCTCGGTGCCGCCTTCGCCGGACTCGTCGCCGACCGGGCCTGGGACATGCCCACCGCAGGCGGCGGCGTCATCGACCAGTGGGCCGACATCGCCCCCGAGCTCATCGGCAAGGTCGCCCCCGTGCACTACGACCCGCCCACCGGCCGCCTCGACCTCCAGCCCGCCAGCGCCGCCTACGCGACCCAGCTGCGCCTGCTCGGCCGCCAGCTCGTCGCCCGGATCAACGGCAAGATCGGCCGGACCGTGGTGCGGGATCTTCGGGTGCTGCCGCCCCGCGCCCTGGCCAGCGCGACCGGCCTGGGCCAGCCGACCGAGCGGCAGCACGCGGCCGCGCAGCCCGAGGCTCCGGCCCGCACCCGCGACGACGTCGCCAGCGCCGGCTACCACCAGGCCCTCGCCGCGATCCGGCCCAGGCAGGCCAGCATCGACCCGGTGGTCGCCGCCGCGATCGCCCGCCAGACCGAAGCCGTGCTGAGCAAGCGCGAACCGGAAGACGTGTTCGCCGAGGCCGTCGCCGTCCGCGCTCACCAGGAAGAGACGACTGCCCGCGCCGCCGCGGCCGCCAGCTCCCAGGCGATCGCCGAGCGCCGGGCCCGGGCGGAGCGGGCAGCCCGCGGCACCACCCCGCTGCACCCCACCCGGCTGCCGCGCACCCTCAGCGGCGCCGCCTGAGCCGGGCCCGGCGGCCGGCGATTCACCCCTCCGAGTGATGCCGAACGGCCCTACGCCCTCCCGTCCAGCTACTAGCGTGAACTGCCCCGTCCGATCGAGCGAAGGAACCCCGCGTGGCCCAGAATCCCAGTACAACGAGCGCCAGTGTGCACGAGATCGGCAACCTGCGCGCTGTGCAGGCTCCGCAGCAGACCCCAGACCTGGATGGCATGCTGCCGGAGTGGGCCCGCTTCCTGACGGACTTCCCCACCGTCCCGGCCGCGGTGAAAGCCGCCGTCCAGGGCCACGAGGTGATGGTCGCCAGCTCCGAACACACCGAGTTCCGCCGGCGGGTACTGGCCACCGCTGACGGACCGGTCATCGAGGACACCATCTACCCGCACATCGACCTGCAGGACTTGATCTCCACGGCCTGGCTGAGCCACCCCGCCCCGAACCACGAAGCCGCCCAGCACATCAAGGAGTTCCTGCTGTCCATCGTCCCGGACGGCACGCCGGTCGAGCGCATCGCCGTCGTCCAGGAGCAGGGCCACGGTCCCGTCCCGCTCTTCGGCTACCAGACCACCGCCACGGCCGACGGCATGGACAGCTGGGACGAAGTCGACGCGCGCACCACCTTCGGCCCGCTCTACCCGGTCATGAACTACGTCAACGACGACCGGCTCGAGCTCACCTTCGACCAGTTCGCGGACCTCCGCGAGCGCGGGTTCGCGGTGCACGCCTGCGACGGCTGCGGGCGGTACCTCACCAACGGCCACCCCTCCTGGCCCGGAGTCTGGATCGCGCTCGGAGAGGAAGGCGGCCCCTCCTGCCCCAACGCGGACAACGACGACCGGTGGAACGACGTCTACACCATCACCGTCCACGGCCCTCACAGCCCCGCCCCGCTCCCTCCGGAAGGCACCGACGCATGAGCGGCACCCCGGCAGCGCCCTGGCGCGAACTGCTGGCCGACCTCGGCGACACCTACGACGGCTGCACCGCCGAGGAGGTCACCAACTCCGCGGCCGACCGACCGGAAGCCGCGGCCTGGCTTGCCGCCACCGCCCTGACCGGCGTGGAGGGCATCTCCACCACGCTCACCACCCCCTGGGCCGTGCAGACCCCCCAGCAGGCCGGAGCCATCGCCGCCGCCCTCACCGCGATCCAGCACCAGGCCGAGCAGGCGAAGAGCCGACTCCTCGACGCCCTGGAGGCCATGGAGCGGCGAGGCGAAGTACAGCTCACCCGGTTCGGCGACGACCCACAGGAGCCGTTCGACCTGGCGCTGGACCTGTTCAAGCTCCAGCCGTCCCCGGAAACCGCCGACCACCTCTTCGCCGAGTTCTCCGCAGTCCCCCTGCTGCGCACCGTGCCCACCACGTACGTCGAGGTGCTGGAGCAGGTCGCCGAACTCCTCGCCGACCTGGTCGTCCCCGGCAGCGGCGTCACGGCCTTCGAGGACCCCGAGCACCCCGAGCACCAGGGCTTCGTCCAGCTCCGCCACCAGGGCCAGGAGTGGCGGCTGTACTTCTACGACCACGAGTGGTTCCTCGACGGTCCCTCGCAGTCCCCTCCCGCGTACCTGCTGCTGGACCGAATCCCGCTGCCGGCCGCCCACCCCACCCGGATCGCCGAAGCGACCCGCGCCAAGCTGGCCGAGTTCGCGCAGGCGCGATCCGCCGCCCTTGCCACCGCGCACCGCCCGCCGTCATCGAGGAGGACTAGGTGACCACCCAGCCCGACCACCAGGCCGCCGCCGCGCCCCGGCCGGCCACCCTGCACGAACTGCGCACCGCCCTGTCCCGGTACGGCCTGCCCGGCGACCGCGAGCAGTTCGAGAAGGACGTGCCCGTGGCCGACCGTCGCGAGCAGGACCTCGGCAGCGGCTTCATTCAGGACGCCACCGGCTGGAAGCCCGGCCCCCTCCAGCCCTTGATGAACGTTCACCGACTCGCAGCCGCAGCCGGCCTCCAGTCGTGACCGACGACCCGCAGGACTTCGCTGCTGCGTCGATGCCCGTCCCGACCGCCGCCGCCTACCAGCTGGCCGACGCGATCCGCCTCTTCGCCCGCTCTCTGCGCCGGCACAACCCCACCACCGACGGTCCCGTTGACCATGGCGAGATCGCCGCCACGCTCCACCTCGCCTTCGACAGCATGCATGCCGCCCTGGAGAGCGCGGCGATCCACGCCGGCGGCCCCCTGGACCTCCCACCGGTCAGCGCCTGGAACCGGGCGATGCACGACGCGCTGAACCTGCGCGACCACCTCGGATACGCGATTCCGGACGGCTTCGACTGGGACCGCATCGAGCGGTGGCCGGGTCAGCCCGGTGGCGCGTACGACGTGGTTGCCCAGCGACTGAACCGGCTGCGGGCTCTTCGCCGCACCGGGTCCTCCCCGGCCACTGGTCGGGAGTGAGGGCCCGCGCCGCGGAGGTAAGAATTTCTTACCTCCGCGGCG
>NZ_JBSGET010000222.1:0-8892 GCF_053603035.1 Kitasatospora sp. NPDC004272
GGCGCGGCGGGGGCGGGCGGTGCGGCGGACGCGGCAGGTGCGGCAGGCGCGGCGGGCGCGGGGGCCGGGGCCAGTGCGGCCACCCCGAAGTCCGTGGCGATGCCCGCCAGGCCGGAGGTGTAGCCCTGGCCGATGGCGCGGAACTTCCAGCCGCCGCCGTGCCGGTACAGCTCGCCGAAGACCACGGCGGTCTCCGCGGTCAGCTCCGGGCCCAGCTCGTAGCGGGCCAGCTCGACGCCCGCCGGGTCGGCCAGCCGGACGTACGCCCCGGTGACCGAGCCGAAGGACTGGCGGCGCTCGTCGGCCTGGTAGATCGCCACCGTGAAGACGATCCGGCGCACCGCCTCCTCGACGTCGAGCAGGTCGACGGCGAGCTGCTCGCGGTCGGTGCCGTCGCCCGGCGCGCCGAGGTGGGTGACCGCGCCGTCGGGGCTGGTCAGGTTGTTGAAGAAGACGAAGTGCCCGTCGGACAGCGCCCGGCCGTCCTCGTCGCAGAGCAGCGCGTTCGCGTCCAGGTCGTACGCGTCCGCGGCCCCCCACCCGAGGCCGACCACCACCGTCGCCGGGCCGTTGCCGTCCCGGATCACCGGGACGTTCCCGCCCTTGGCCAACGCCGTCGACATTGCTGCTCCTCCACTGTGACCGATGATCGTTCAGAGACGGTAACGGCCCGTCTGATCAGCGGGTTCCCGGTCCGGGCGGAGAACGGCGACGGACGTGACACCGCGTCAGCCCGGGCCGGGGGAGAGGCGGCAGTGCGGCCGGAGGGAAAGGCGGGGGGAAAGCGGAGGGAAAGCGGGGGCAGAGCGGAGGAAAAGCAGCCCGCGGGGGCTCACCCGTCCGGTCCGCCGGGGTCGCCGCCGGAGGGGGCGGCCGGAAAAGTGGCGGAGAACGCCGAGCGGGCAGCGCCGGACGGGCGGCGCCGAGCGGAGGGAGCGGGGCGGGCGTGTACGGGCGACCGGAGCAGGCCGATCGGGGCGAGGCCCTGCGCCGCACCGTCGAGCGGCTGCGGGCCGAGCACCGCCGGACCCGGCCCGCCGAACCGGCCGGGCCGCCGCCGCTCGTCCCGGAGGTCCACCTCGACCCGGACCTGGCCCGCCCGCCCGACCTCGACCTGCACCACCTGCTGGACGCCCTCCCGCAGGCCGCCGTGCTGGCCGAACCGGTGCTGGACGGGGCCGGTGCCGTCCGCGACCTGGCCGCGGTGATCGTCAACGAGGCCGCCGTCCGCAACCCGTACCACCCGGGCCAGGTGCACCGCGACACCCCCGAGGGCCGCGGCGTCTCGCTGCGCGAGGCGTACCCGGGCCTGTGGACGGCGGCGTTCGCGGACACCGTCGCCGAGGTGCTGGGCACCGGGTACGCGGCCCGCGCGGTGCCGGTGCGCTGGCAGCACACGATGTCCGACGGTTCCACCCGCGCCCGGCACGAGAGGGTGACCGTGCACCGGCTGGGACGGCGGCTGCTGCTGGTGTGGCCCGACGACCGCACCGAGGAGATCGCCCGCGCCGCGCAGCGCATCGCCCGGGTCGGCTGGGCCGAGTGGAGCCTGCCCGACGGCCGGCTCGACGTCTCGCCCGGCCTCGCCGTGCTGCTCGGCCTCGCCCCCGGGACCGACACCGTCCCGGCCGGCCGGGCGCTGCGCCGGGTCACCGAGATCGCCCGCCCCGCGCTGTACCGGGACCTCGAACGGCTGCTGGCCACCGGCGAGGACATCGACGTGCTGACCGAGCTGTACGGGGTGGGCCGCCCGCGCCGGGTCCGGCTGGTCGCCGAGGCGCTGCGCGAGGAGGGCGGCCCGGTCGAGGGCCTGCGGGCGGTGCTGCAGGACGTCACCGAGCTGTGGGAGAGCCGGCGGCGGCTGCGCGAGCAGCAGGAGGAGACCGAGCGGCAGGCCCGCCGCGCCGACGCCGAGCACCACGTCGTCCAGCGGCTGCAGGACGCCCTGCAGCCGCACTCCGCGCTCCTCACCGGGCTCGGCGTCAGCACCGCCGTCGCCTACCGCCCGGCCGAGGGCGGGGTCGGCGGCGACTGGTTCAAGGTCCGCCAACTCCCGGACGGGCAGGTGCTGCTGGCGGTCGGCGACGCGCGCGGGCACGGCCTGGACGCGGTCGCCCTGATGTCGATGCTGCGGCACGCGCTGGCCGGCCTGGCGTTCACCGGCGCGCTGGTGGAGTCGCTCGGCGGCTGGCTCAACAAGATCGCCTGCGACGAGGGCGACGAGGCCACCGCCACCGCGGTGGTCGCCCGCTACTACCCCGCCCGCCGCCTGCTGCGCTGGATCTGCGCCGGCCACCCGCCGCCGGTCCTGCTGCGCGCGGGCCGGGTCGCCCCGATGGAGGTCGAGACCGGGCCGCCGCTGGGCGTGCTGCCCGACGCCGCCTACCGGGCGGTGGAGACGCACGTCCGCCCGGGTGACACCGTGCTGCTGTACACCGACGGCCTGATCGAGCGCCGCGACCAGGACATCGACGTCCGCCTGGAGGCCCTGTGCGAGGCGGTCCGCACGCACGCCGTCACGGACCGCGCGAGCGGCCCCGACCTGCAGGAACTCGTGGACGAGGTGGTGCACGAGATGTCCGGCCCGCTGTCGGAGGACGACGCCACGCTGCTGGCCTGCCGCTTCGACTCCTGAGCCGGGCGCAGGGCGGCGCCGGAGGACCCCGGAACGACCGGCCGCCCCGCTGCCGCCGAGGAGGCGGCGGCAGCGGGGCGGCCGGAACCGGCGGGCCGGACTCAGTCGTGCGGGACGACCGCGACCGGCGCGTGCGCGTGGTGGATCACCGCGTGGGCGACCGAGCCGAGCTTGCTGCCCAGGCCCAGGGTGCGCCGGCGGCGGCCGACCACCACCAGGTCGGCCTGCTCGGACGCCTCGACCAGCGCGGCCGCGCCGCCCCCGGTGCGGACGTCCTCCAGCACCAGCGTGCGCGGGTACTTCTCCCGCCACGGGGCGACCGCCTCGGCGACCATCCCGGCCGCCAGCGCGCCGAGCTCCTGCTGCTCGGTCTCCACCGGGATCCACCCGGCGTACCCGTAGGCGGGCGGCAGCTCCCAGCCGTGCACCACCCGGACCCGGGCGCCGCGCAGCCGGGCCGCCTCGAAGGCGAACTCCAGCACGGCCCCGTCCGGCTCCAGCGCGTCCAGGCCGACCGCCACCTCGGGCTCGTGCGAGACCGGGTCGGGGCGGCCCTCGCGGACCAGCACCACCGGGGAGGCCGAACGGCCCGCCACGCCGAGGCTGACCGAGCCGACCAGCAGCCCGCGGAAGCCGCCCAGGCCGCGGGTGCCGATCACCAGCAGCTCGCCCTGCTCGGCGGCCCCGGTCAGCCCGTCGATCGCGGCGTCCGGCACCAGCTCGCAGGTCACGTCGAGGCCGGGGTAGGCGGCCTCCAGCTCCTTGGCGACGTCACCCAGCATGGTCCGCGCGCCGCTCTCCAGGTCGTCGGCCTTCACCAGGTCGTTCGCCTTCCGGCCCAGGTAGGGCCAGGCGTGCAGGAGCCGCAGCGGGGCTCCGCGCCGGCCCGCCTCCTGAGCGGCCCAGTGCGCGGCGGCCCGACTGCGGACGGAGGCGTCCACAGCGGCGAGAACGGGACGAGTCATGGCAGTGCCTTCCCTGTGCGAGTCCCCGCGGGCCCCCATCGCCCGGTGTCGGGGTCGTGGCCCACTCTGCCCCCGCCCGCCCGGTCCCGCCAGGGTCGGCGGACCCGGCGGAGGGGGCCGTTGGTCCCGGTTCCGGCCCCCGTACCGGAGTTCGGGCGTCCGGTTCGGGTCCAAGGCCCCTGCCGGAGCGGGCCCCCGGTCACGCACCATGGAGGTGCCGACCGGGCGAATCGGGAGGAACCACCACCCGTACCGGCCGGAGCGAAGACCCCCCGGGAGGTGTCCGAAGTGACCACCGAACACGCACCCGCCCCCGCGGCCGCGCTCATCCGCCGCTTCACGGACCGCCTCGCCGACCTCGGGCTCACCGAGGCGCAAGCAGCGGCGAAGGCGGGCATGTCGACCGCCTACCTGCACCGCGTCCTGGAACTCGGGCCCGGCTTCGACCCGCCCGCCCTGCTGCGGCTGTCCGCGGTCCTCGGCCTGGAGTACGAGGAACTGGTGGCCGGCCGGCCCGCCGAACGGGCCGCGGCCGCCCGCGCCGACGGCCCCGCGCTGGCCGGGCCGCCCGTCCTGGGCGAACTCGGCGTCGCCGAGTGCTGGCAGCGCATCGGCGCGGGCGGCCTCGGCCGGATCGCCCGCACCGGCCCCGAGGGCCCCGTGGTGCGCCCCGTCGGCTACCTGGTGCACGAGCACACCGTCCTGTACCGCACCACCGGGGACGGCGCCCTGGCGCCCGGCCCGGGCGGCGACGCCGCCTTCGAGGTGGACCGCGCCGATCGGGACCTGCGCGAGGGCTGGAGCGTGCTGATGATCGGCCCGCTGGAGTACGTCACCGAGCCGGCCCTGCTCGCCGAACTGCCCAAGCCGCCCGCGCACGGCCGCTGGGTCAGGCTGACCCCGAGCACCGTCACCGGGCGCAGCATCCGGACCGCCCGGCCGCACTGAGCCGGGGCCGGGGTAGGGGCCGGATCCGGGGTCGGGGGACGCACGACCCCGGGAAGCACGCAGGTCGCCGGTCCGGACAGCCACGCTGGGGAAGCGCTGCCCGGACCGGCGACCTGCCTGTGCGGGCGGGGTGGGGACCCGCCCGCGACACGTCCGCGCTCCGGCTCCGGAACGGGCCCCCGCCACATCGAGAGCGTCCCGGAACCCCCGTGGAGCACGGGTTCCTCCATGTCCGCGCTCCGGCTCCGGAACGGGCCCCCGCCACATCGAGAGCGCTCCGGAACCCCCTGGAGCGCGGGGTTCTTCCCTGAACGACGCCCAACCTAGCCCCGTTCCGGCCGGCCGAGTTGGCACCCGGTCCACACCCGCTTGGCACTGCGTCCACCGGTGGCCGAGGCTGGAAGGAACGATCCGGCAGCGGCCCGGTGCCGAAGAACCGGAGGGGGCCGGAGCACGAGGACGGGAGAACGCGGCGTGCGATGTCTGGTGACCGGTGCCACCGGGTACCTCGGCGGGCGACTGGTGCCCGAACTGCTGGCCGACGGCGCCAAGGTGCGCTGCCTGGTGCGCGACCCGGCCCGGCTGCGCGACCACCCCTGGCGGGCCGCCGTGGAGACCGCCACCGGCGACGTCACCCGTCCGGCCACCCTGGAGGGGGCCTTCGACGGCGTCGAGGTCGCCTACTACCTGGTGCACTCGCTCGGCAGCGGGCCCGACTTCGAACGCGTCGACCGGGACGCCGCCCGGGCCTTCGGCCTGGCCGCCGCCCGGGCCGGCGTCCGGCGGATCGTCTACCTCGGCGGCCTCGTCCCGCCCGACCTGCCCGAGGGCCGGCTCTCCCCGCACCTGCGCTCCCGGGTCGCCACCGGCCGGGCCCTGCGCGAGGGCGGCACGCCCGTCACCGAACTGCGCGCCGCCGTGGTGATCGGCTCCGGCTCGGCCTCCTTCGAGATGCTCCGGCACCTCACCGAGCGCCTCCCCGTGATGGTCACCCCGCGCTGGGTCGACACCCGGATCCAGCCGATCGCCGTCCGCGACGTGCTGCGGCTGCTGCTCGGCGCCGCCCACCTGCCCGACGACCCCGCCACCGACCGGGCCTTCGACGTCGGCGGCCCCGAGGTGCTCACCTACCGCGCCATGATGCAGCGCTACGCCCGGCTGGCCGGCCTGCGCCGCCGGCTGATCGTCTCGGTGCCGGTGCTCACCCCCCACCTGTCCTCGCACTGGGTCGGCCTGGTCACCCCCGTCCCCAGCGGCCTGGCCCGGCCGCTGGTCGAGTCGCTGCGGCACGAGGTGGTCCGCTCCGAACGGGACCTGGACCGGTGGATCCCCGACCCGCCCGGCGGCCCGATCGGCTTCGACCGCTCCGTCGAACTCGCGCTGCGCCGGATCCGCGACGACGAGGTGGACACCCGCTGGTCCTCCGCCTCGCTGCCCGGCGCCCCCAGCGACCCGCTGCCCACCGACCCCGACTGGGCCGGCGCCAGCCTCTACCGGGACGTCCGGGAACGGTACGTCGCCGCGCCCCCCGAGGCGCTGTGGCGGGTGGTCGAGGGCATCGGCGGCGAGCACGGCTGGTACTCCTTCCCGCTCGCCTGGGCCGTCCGGGGCGCGCTCGACCGGCTGGCCGGCGGAGTCGGACTGCGCCGCGGCCGCCGCTCGCCCGGACGGCTGCGGGTCGGCGACTCGCTGGACTTCTGGCGGGTCGAGGAGATCGAACCCGGCCGGCTGCTGCGGCTGCGCGCCGAGATGCGGCTGCCGGGCCTCGCCTGGCTGGAACTGACCGTCACCCCCGAGGGCACCGGCGCCCGCTACCGCCAGCGCGCCCTGTTCCACCCGCACGGCCTGGCCGGCCAGGCGTACTGGTGGTCGGTCGCCCCGTTCCACGCGGTCGTCTTCGGCGGGATGGCCCGCAACATCGCCGCCCGGGCCGAGGCCGAATGAGCCGCCGACCGGGGGGTTGGTTGCGGAGATCCCCCCGGGTCGAGATATCTTGACGTCAAGACGTTGCAGACGTGGAAGCTGGAGCTACGGTGACTGACTCGACCATCATCTACACCCACACGGACGAGGCACCCGCCCTCGCCACGTACTCGTTCCTGCCGGTCGTCCAGGCGTACGCCGCCACCGCCGGCGTGAGCGTGGAGACCCGCGACATCTCGCTGGCCGGTCGGATCATCGCCGTCTTCCCGGAGTACCTCCAGGAGGACCAGCGCATCGCGGACGCCCTCGCCGAGCTCGGCGAGCTGGCCAAGACCCCCGGCGCCAACATCATCAAGCTGCCGAACATCTCGGCCTCCATCCCGCAGCTCAAGGCCGCCATCGCCGAGCTGCAGGCTCAGGGCTACGCCCTGCCCGAGTACCCGGACGAGCCGCAGACCGACGAGGAGCGCGACGTCCGCGCCCGCTACGACAAGGTCAAGGGCTCCGCCGTCAACCCGGTCCTGCGCGAGGGCAACTCCGACCGCCGCGCCCCGCTGTCGGTCAAGAACTACGCCAAGACCCACCCGCACCGGATGGGCGCCTGGTCGGCCGACTCCAAGACCAACGTCGCCACCATGGGCGCCAACGACTTCCGCTCCACCGAGAAGTCCACCGTGATCGCCGCCGACGGCGCGCTGCGCATCGAGCTGGTCGCCGAGGACGGCACCGTCACCGTGCTGCGCGAGAAGGTCCCGGTGCTGGCCGGCGAGGTCGTCGACGCCTCGGTGATGCGCGCCGCCGCCCTGAACGAGTTCCTGGCCGCGCAGGTCGCCCGCGCCAAGGCCGAGGGCGTGCTGTTCTCGGTGCACCTCAAGGCCACCATGATGAAGGTCTCCGACCCGATCCTGTTCGGCCACGTGGTCCGCGCCTTCTTCCCGAAGACCTTCGCCGCGTTCGGCGCCGACCTGGCCGCCGCCGGTCTCAACCCGAACAACGGCCTCGGCGGCATCCTGGCCGGCCTGGACAAGCTCGCCAACGGCGCCGAGATCAAGGCCTCCTTCGACGCCGAGATCGCCGACGGCCCGGCCCTGGCCATGGTCGACTCCGACAAGGGCATCACCAACCTGCACGTCCCCAGCGACGTCATCGTCGACGCCTCGATGCCGGCCATGATCCGCACCTCCGGCCACATGTGGGGCCCGGACGGCAACGAGGCCGACACCCTCGCCGTCATCCCGGACAGCTCCTACGCGGGCGTCTACCAGGCCACCATCGACGACTGCCGCACCAACGGCGCCCTCGACCCGGCCACCATCGGCTCGGTCCCGAACGTCGGCCTGATGGCCCAGGCCGCCGAGGAGTACGGCAGCCACGACAAGACCTTCGAGATCGCCGCCGCCGGCACCGTCCGCCTGGTCGACGCCGACGGCACCACCGTCCTGGAGCAGGCCGTCGCCCCCGGCGACGTGTTCCGCGCCTGCCAGACCAAGGACCTGCCGATCCAGGACTGGGTCAAGCTGGCCGTCACCCGCGCCCGCGCCACCGGCGACCCGGCCGTGTTCTGGCTGGACGCCGACCGCGCCCACGACGCCGTGCTGATCGAGAAGGTCAAGGCGTACCTGCCCGAGCACGACACCGAGGGCCTGGACATCCAGATCCTCACCCCCGTCGAGGCCACCAAGCTCTCCCTGGAGCGCATCCGCCGCGGCGAGAACACCATCTCCGTCACCGGCAACGTGCTGCGCGACTACCTGACCGACCTGTTCCCGATCCTGGAGCTGGGCACCAGCGCCAAGATGCTGTCGGTCGTCCCGCTGATGGCGGGCGGCGGCCTGTTCGAGACCGGCGCCGGCGGCTCCGCCCCCAAGCACGTCCAGCAGCTGGTCAAGGAGAACTACCTGCGCTGGGACTCGCTCGGCGAGTTCTTCGCGCTGGCCGCCTCCTTCGAGCACCTGGCCACCACCACCGGCAACGCCGGCGCCCAGGTCCTCGCCGACACCCTGGACCGCGCCACCGGCACTTTCCTCAACGAGGACAAGTCGCCCTCGCGCCGCCTCGGCGGCATCGACAACCGCGGCAGCCACTTCTACCTGGCCCTGTACTGGGCCCAGGAGCTGGCCGCCCAGACCGAGGACGCCGCGCTGGCCGCCGCGTTCGCCCCGCTCGCCGCGACCCTGGCCGAGCAGGAGCAGGCCATCGTCGACGAGCTGATCGCCGTCCAGGGCCAGCCCGCCGAGCTCGGCGGCTACTACCAGCCCGACCCGGCCAAGGCCGCCGCCGTGATGCGCCCGTCGAAGACCCTCAACGACGCGCTCGCCACCCTGGCCTGACGCCCGGCACGCATTCGGCGCCGCGCCGCCCACCTCGCTGCCCGGGACGACCAGAACCAGACCCGACCCCCGGTCGAGACGGCCCCCGCCG
>NZ_JBSGET010000223.1:0-8874 GCF_053603035.1 Kitasatospora sp. NPDC004272
TTGATGTTAAGACGTGTTAAATTCCTATGGGGCGCCGGAGCCCCGGGCGCCAGCCGACCGCGGAGTCGATCAGGCCGGCCACCGTGCGGGCCGCGCAGGTCGCCCGGGGTGAGCGCCCGGACCCTGCGCCGCTACGGACACCGCGGCCTGCCGCCGGGGCCCGACCGCTCTCCGGGCGGCCACCGCCGCTACGACGGGTGAGTCGTGGCCGTGCTGCGGGTCGTCGAGGCGGCCCGGTGCCTCGGCTTCACCCCGGGGCAGCCGCTCCGGGGTCAGATCCAGTCGTTCCGGACGGCCTGGGCCCCGGCCTGGAAGCGGCTCTCGGCGCCCAGCCGGTTCATCAGGTCCTGCATCATCCGGCGCACCGTCCGCAGGGACAGGCCCAGCTTGCGGCCTGCGGACTCGTCCGTGTGGCCGTGGCCCAGCAGTTCCAGCAGGGCACGCTCGGACCCGGTGAGGTCCTGGCCGTCGCGGGGGGCGGGCTGCCCGAAGTCGGTTCCGCTGCGCCACAGTTCGTCGAACAGCGCGCACAGCGGCTGGATCAGGGCCGCCCCGTGCAGCTCCAGCGCGCCGCGACGGCCGTCGCTGGGGTCGATCGGCACCAGGGCGATGCTGCGGTCGACGATCACCAGCCGGATCGGCAGGAGCGGCACGGTGCGCGTCAGACCGCCCAGCTCGGCCAACCACCGGGCGTACCGCAGGGTGTCGGGGTCGTTGCGGAAGCTGTCCTGGAAGATGCTGCGAATGACCACTCCGCGTTCCAGCGCCAGCTGATTGGGGTGCCTGCCTGCCTGGATGGAATCGGGACGGGCTGCTCCACCCCGCATCAGGGAGAGGCATTCCTGGGTCGCGGTCGCCGCGAGTTCCTCAAGACGGTCGCGGACGGTTTCGAGGGATTCCAGCCGCAGGACCATCTCGTCGTCGGGCCGCCGGTCGACGTACTCGGCGGAGAGGGCGGCGATCTCGGACCGGGCGCTCTCCAACTCCTGCTGCTGGAAAAGGAGTTGGTTCTGGTTACGGGCGAGCAGCCTGGTCAGCCCGACCTCCGGGCTGACGGCCCGTAGGGCATGGGAGTCAGCCCCGGGCCGAAGCAGCGTCAGTTTCAGCAGCTCGTCGAGTGCTTCACGCACCTGAGCCTCCGACAGGCGCAGGCTCGCGGCGATCCGCTCGACCCCCGCGTCCGGCTCCGCCAGCATGGCCCTGTAGACGCCCTCCGTCAGGGCGTTCAATCCCAGTACTTGCAACACCGTGACACCCTCCCGCATCGATGATCATCATCGGTGCACGGCGGCCGGGGGCGCAATGCTCTCGCAGGCGAAATGATCTGGCACTTAGATGCCGAGCGACTTGATGCCACTTCTGTAGTCGTGACATCGCCTTCCGTGGGCGGCAAGCTCTTCCTCGTCAGCGGAGAACGCCGCAAAAACCGGGGCGATTTCCGCGAACCACTCACTGGCACAGCAACCACTCACGGGCACAGCATGGGTACGAAACAGGAGAGAACAGTCGTGACTCGCTCGATACGCATCGTATGTACCGGTCTGATCGCCGCATTCGCCGTCGGTCTGGTCTCCGTCGCCGCGGACGGCGTCGCCACCGATCGCCCGGCCGCCCGACACTCCGTCACCGCCTCGGGCTTCGACTGGGACTCCGCCCCTGCTTCACCCCCCGCACAGAGTTGACCGGACCTCGTGCAGTTGGTCGCGGTGACTCTCGTCCGTTCCGATCCGGCGCCCTCGCAACTGACGGCTGAAGCGGTCACCGACCTGATCTGGGTCCACAGCCGCCACGAAGACCGAGTGGAACACGTCCGCACCTGCGTCGACCTCGACTGCTACCGCATCGCCGCCGCGATCATCGCGGCCACCCCGGACGCGGCGACCGCGAACCTGCGCCGCGTCTGCGAACGCGCTCTGCAGCAAGCGTCGGCCCTGCGCGGCTGGCGCCTCGCCACCACCTGAGCCTCCACCGAGAGCTCGACCGGGCCGCTGCCGAGGGCCCCACCGAGGGCCCCGCCCAGACTTCTGCCCAGACCTCCACGGACCGAGCCCGCGGCTCTTGCCGCACGAGGCCGTCCCGCCCGGAGATCGAGAACCACCCGCCCGCGCCGGCGTCACAACACCTCTTGTCGGCAAGGCACTTGACGTCCGGTCGGGACGAGACGACCCCGATCGCGACAGCCCCCGATGGTCGACGCAGCGGCCGTCACAGACTCCTCGGCCCCGCCCGCCGGTCTCCGCACGCCCCTGAGCGGTCCGGCCCGTCCGCGGCGGAACCCGCTCCGGCGCCCCGGCGACGGCCGAGACACCTCTTCCCTCCCCCTTCCCCGAAAGAAGGCTCTTCGCCATGCGCGTCCTCGCCAAGATCGTCACCGCCGCGGCCATCGCCCTGCCGATGCTCGTCGCCATCCCCGGAGCGGCCAACGCCGCCGCCTCCCCCTCCGGTTGTTCCAGCGTCACCCAGATCGGCAGCACCGCCTACCTCAACGTCGGCGGGCAGACGATGGCGTCGGTGAAGCAGTACAAGGGCTGCGGGAAGAACTACTCCTACCTGTACGTGTGGGAGGGCTACCGCAACACCCACAGCAGCTGGGACGTGTGCACGGCCATCGTCACCAACGGCGGACACGACGTCCAGGACCCCCGGTGCGGCCACAACTCCGTGGAGCTGTGGTCCTTCGGCGCCGCGACCCTGGCGGAGTGCACCCAGGGCCTGGGCTGGACGGGCTACGGCCCCATCCCCTACCCCAGCGACGGCGACATCGCGGTCAAGACCGACGTCCGCTGCTGACCGTCCCCCCTGCGGCGACCGCCGTGGCACCGGCTCCCGGAACGCCGGTCACGGCCGCACCGGCCGGCGGTGCCGTTGGGCGCCGCCCCGGCCGGGAGCCCCTTCGCCCGAGCCCCTTCGTCTGAGCCCTCACCCGCCCGCCGCCCGCCGCCCGGCCGGGGGTCGGGCCGGGGTCGACGCCCATCCTCCACCGAACCAGAAGGAACCATCGCATGGCATCCGCCATCAAGACCCGGAAGACCGCCACCCGACTGCTCACGGCGGTCGCCGTCCTGAGCGGCCTGGTGCTGAGCACCGCACAGGCCAACGCGGCGACCCCGGCGCCCCGGACCGAGGCGTCGGCGGTCACCGCCACGCTGCCGACGGTGAACATGGAGGCCACCGTGCTGGCCGCCCAGATCGACCCCCGGCGCGCCGACAACACGCTGACCCCGGGGGCCAAGGACTCGGTCCTGGCCGTCGAGCGGGCCCTGCAGGCCCGCGGCCTCCTCGACGCCAAGTGGGTGGACGGCTACTTCGGCACCACCACCATCACCGCCTACGCCGCCTACCAGCGCTCCCTCGGCTACACCGGCCTGGCCGCCAACGGGCTGCCCGGCACCACCTCCCTCACCACGCTCGGGCAGGGCCGGTACACCGTCACCCAGCAGATCGGCCCCGGCGCACACGTGCAGCGGGACGGATACACCATCGACACCCGCACCCAGAAGATGCTCACCGAGGCCGAACGCCTCCTGGGCTTCAGCCTCACCCTGGACCAGGGCTCCTACAACCCCGGCGGCGACCCCACCTCGGCCGGCACCCACGACGGCGGTGGCGTCGTGGACGTCAACGTCGACGGCATGACCAGCACCACCCGCACCGCCGTCGCCAAGGCCCTGCGCCAGGTCGGGTTCGCCGCCTGGGTCCGCAACCCCACCCAGGGCGACTGGCCGTGGCACATCCACGCCGCCGCGATCAACGACACCGATCTGTCCACCCAGGCCCAGAACCAGACCGGTGACTACTACCTCGGCCTCAACGGCCTGGCCAACCACGCCGCCGACGACGGCCCCCGCATCCCCATCCAGACCTGGGAGGAGTACCAGCGCACGCACTGACCGCGCGGTCCTTCCCGAGCACGACCGAAGCACGACCGAAGCACGACCGAAGCACGACCGAAGCACGACCCGATCAACCGTCAGCACCCGTCGATGACACGCCATCAGGAGAGAAGACCATGAGGAACATACGCAACGCGATCACCGTCGCCGGCACCGCCCTGGCCCTGGCCGTTCCGCTGATCGCCACCACCTCCGCGCCCGCCTTCGCCGCGTCCCGTGACGGCGTCTGCGGCTCCGGAGAGTTCTGCTACTACTACAACAGCGACGAGGCCGGCTCGATCTCCGACTTCACCGGCTCCCTCAGCAACTACGGAGACACCCAGCCGACCTGCTACGACTTCAAGGGCACCGGTGCCGGCCAGGGCCTCTGCATCAAGAACAACGCCGCATCGGTGTGGAACCGCACCAGCCAGACCGTCCGCGTCTACTACAACAGCGGCTACGCCGGCTCCTACCAGGACTTCGCCCCCGGCGCCAAGGGCAACCTCAACTCCACCCTGAAGAACAACAACGCCTCCCACAAGTTCCTCAGCAGCTCCAGCAGCGACAACGAGAGCCCCGTCAACGACTTCGACCACGGCACCCGCGGCTTCGCCGCCAACAACTGCACCGCCTTCGCGGCCTTCCGCATCGCGGACCGCCTCGGCGTCCCGAACTTCAGCAACTCCTACGGCGGCACCACCTGGGGCAACGCCGCCACCTGGGACGACGCCGCCCGCCGCCTCGGCATCCCCGTCAACACCACCCCGACCGTCGGCGCCATCGCCGTGAACGACACCCACGGGATCTACGGCCACGTCGCCTACGTCAACGCGGTGTACTCCGACGGCTCCTTCGACGTCGAGGAGTACAACTGGAACAACCCGCTCGCCTACGGCACCCGCAGCCACCTCAAGGTCAGCAGCTCGGAGGCGTCCTTCCAGCACATGATCCACTTCTAGACCGCCACCGACCGGATCGGCCCGGCCGAGCCGATCCGGTGAGCGCGCGGCCCACGGCGGTGTGACGGACTCCGCCGGAGCCGCAGCGGCACGTGTCGAAGCCCCGTCGGGCCGGTGACCCCTCCAAGTCGCCGCCGTCCGACGGGGCTTCGACGTGCCGCCGGCAGGGCGGGGTCCTCCCGGCGGCCGACCCTCCGCAGGCGGTGGCGGCCCAGCCGAGGGCGGCGTCCCCGACGGCGGGGACCCGGGCGCCCACGAGCCACCACCGGGGCGAACCCCGCCCCCGCACACGGCGGACCAGCGCCCGCTGGCGCAGTACCGGCTGACGGACGGGAGGGAGCGGGCCCGCTCCGACCGACCGGCAGCGCCGGCACGCGAACAGGTGAGGCAGGGCAGGCAGGGGCGGCGGGTCAGCAGTACCACCAGGTGCCGGGGGCGAGGACGGTGTCACCCGGTTCGAGGTTCTCGTTGTGCAGGTTCGCGACCTGGCAGAGGCCGCCGAGGGCGGCGTTCGGGTCCTGGTCGCGCGGGGTGTTGGTGAACTCGTCGAGCGCCTGGGTCTGTTGGTCGATCCCGGCGTTCTCCTTCTCGCCCTTGCCGGCGACGGAGTCGAGGCAGTCCCGGCTGGTGGCCGGGCACTTGTCCATCTTCTCCTTGTTGCCCGCGTCGGTGCTGCAGGCTGGGCTGCTCGCCCCGTCGCCCGCGCACGGGTCGGAGGCGCTGGGGGCGGGTGGGGCCGGCGGCGGGGTCTGGGCGGCCTGGACGTTGGTGATCATCGGGCGGCAGCCCGGACTGGTGCTCGGGGTGCCGAAGGTGAAGGTGAAGGCGGGGGCGTCCTCGGCCGCGGTGAAGGAGTAGCTGCGGCCGGTGGACCAGTTGGCCTTCCCGTTGGCGTCCTTGGTGGTGTACGAGCCGGGCTTGTTGCCCGGACCGGCGACCGACACCGTGTAGGGCCGCCCACCGCCGGAGGAGACGCAGGCGTCTGGGTTGTCGTCCCAGGTCAGGGTGACCGTCGCACCGGCGCGGACGCCGCGTACTCGGGTACCGATCGGCGTCCCGGTGGAGGAGGCGAGCAGCACCGCCTGGTACCCCTGGGGGTGGCCGGCCCGGGTGGCGGACACCAGCAGGGTGCTGCCGGTCCAGTCGTCGGCGGCCCCGCCCCAGGTCTGCCCGTCGGGCACGGCGGGAGAGGAGAGCGTCGCGTTCGGCACCACCGCCGGTTGGAGGTCCACCGCGCCGGACGGCCACGGCACGGCGAGGGCGAGGGCGGCTCCGAGCGGGACGGCCAGCAGACGGGTGAGCGGCACGGTGGGCTCCAGGGGGCGAGCGGGGGCAGCGGAGGTCAGCGGGGTCAGGGGACGAGCGGGACGGCGCGGGTGGCCAGGCCCTGCGGCGGGGCGTCCAGCGGGGTCAGCCGCTTGTCCGGGCCGGCCGTGTTGTCGGGCGTCCCGGCGGTCGGCCGGTTGGCGCCGCAGCGCTGCAGTTCGACCTCGGTGAGCGGGCCGGTGCGCTGGTAGTAGCGGTCCGGCAGCGAGGTCGCCGGGACGTCGAAGGTCGCGTCGAGCCGGTAGTTGTTGCGGGAGTTGGTGAACGAGCCGGTCACCCGCTCGCGGGCCGGCTGCACCTCGATCCAGCTCACCTCACCGGGCTGGATCACCGGGTTCAGCGGCTTGTTCGTGGTCCGCGTCCAGGTCAGCGGGTTGCTGGTGGAGACCGCCGCCGCGTTCCCGCCCGCCACGCTGAACCCCGCCTCGACCTGACTCGCCACGTTGGGGCGGCTCTTGGCGAGTTCGGAGCGGCTGGGCAGCAGCGGGGCGCCCTTGAGCGCGTAGTACTGGGTGAGGTTGTCGTACGGCGGCTCGGTGACCTCCAGCTTGCGGTCGTCGGTGATCGCGTTGCGGGTGCAGTTCAGGTACACCTCGCCGACGATCCGGGTCTGCCCGTAGTACTGGTACGAGTACCGCTTGTCGACCGTGAACGTGCAGGTGGTCGGCGAGCCCTCGCAGTCGTCCACCGCCACGCCCGGCTCCAGCGGGTCGTTGCCCCGGTACGCCTTCGGCGGCGGCAGTTGCTCCTTGCGGATCTTCTGGTCGACCGGCGCGGGCGTCTGCTCGGCCCGCACGTTGGTGATCAGCGGGCCGCAGGACATCGACCCGGCGGGCTCCGCCGAGTCGAAGGACACCATCGGGTTGTCCTCGGTCGCGGTGAACGAGAAGGCGCGCCCCGTCGTCCAGTTGGCGGTGCCGACGGTGTCGCTGCCCTTGGTGGTGACCTGTGGGTCGGGCGCGGGCCCGTCGGTGATCAGCGAGACGTTGTAGGTCTGGCCGTCCTTGACCTGCTCCGGCGTGCAGCCCTTGTAGGTGCTCGGGCTGTCGTCCCAGGTGAGGGTGACGGTGGAGCCCTTCTTGACGCCCCACAGCCGGGTGCGCATGGTCAGCGGCGCGCCGTTCCAGTTCAGCGAGGCGGCCTGGTAGCCCTGCGGGTGCTGGGCCAGGCCCTTGCCAAACACCACGCCGTTGCCGTCCGGCGACCAGCCCGCGTGCCCGGCCTGGGTGCCGTTGTCGGGCGCCACCGGATCGGCGAAGGTGCCGTTCGGGACGGTGGCCTCGACCGTGTCGGCGGCCTGCGCGGCGGGCGGCGCGGCCGTCAGGGCGAGGGCGGCGGTGAGCAGGACAGATCCTGCGGCACAAGGGAGTTGACGTCGCATCAGCACTGACCCCACTGGCTCGGCGGAATGACCATGTACTCGGGCGGGAAGCCATCGGTGAGGGCGTTCGACAGCGGGCAGAGGTGCTGGGCGGCCGCGTCCGGGCTCTCGTCGCGCGGGATGTCGTTGAAGTCCTGGACGGCGGTGGTCTGTTGGTCGATGCCGTCGTTGGTCTGCTTGCCGTCCCCGGAGACGCCGCTCAGGCAGTCGCGGTCGGTGGGCGGACACTTGTCGATCTCGTCCCGGGCCTTGCCGAGGTCCTTGCACCGGGTGCCGTTGGCCGCCTCGCCCGCGCACGGGTCGGAGGCGTCCTTGGGCGGGGTCTTCGGGGCGGTCTGCTTGGCGGAGACGTTGCTGATCGACGGCTGGCAGCTCTGGCTGGCGTTGGAGGCGTCGAAGGAGAAGGCGACCTTGGGCGAGTCCTCGGCGGCGGTGAAGGAGTAGGACCGGCCGAGGAACCAGTTCGCCTTGCCGATCGGGTCGTTGGTGGTGAACTTGCCGGGTTGGTTCGCATCGCCGGCGACCGTCACCGTGTAGGCGCGCTTGGCGACGCCCTTGCCCACGCAGCTGTCCGGGTTGTCGTCCCAACTGAGGGTGACGGTGGCGCCCGCGCGGACGGTGCGCAGCCGGGTGCTGAGCGGCGTCGCCGAGTCCGGAGCGGCCAGGAAGGCGGCCTGGTAGCCGCGCGGGTGGGCGGCGCGGGAGGCGGAGAGCAGGCCGGGGCCGTCCCAGCCGTCGATGGCCAGGTACTCCCAGGTCGAACCGGACGAGACCTGCGGGGAGGCGAAGGTGCCGTTGACCACCACGGCTGGCTCGGTGTCCTCCGCGCCCGCCGGGGCCGAGCCGGCGAGGACGCAGACGCTACTGAGGGTGATGGCAAGGAGTCTGGCGGGTGAGGTCCGGAGCAACGGGTTCCTCCCTGAACTCGGCAACGGGGCCGATCGGTTGATATCTGATCGGGACTTCCGACGATCAAGATCCCTCGCCATGCTCGGCGGCTCGACTACGCACCGCAACCGAAGGCGGACCGAACGGGGGGCGTGCGGAGGATCCACTGCGCCGTTGGCATGGAAAGCGGTCCGTGTCCGCACGAAGCCGGTGACGGTGGGTTAGGTATCCCGGTGATCGGACCGTCACCGCTCGGCTTCGACCTTCGACCTTCGACCGGAGTCGGACCGCCGCCGCGCACCTCCCCGCGCCGCGCCGCGCCCCGACCGTGACCACGAGGCACCGATGACACCCCACTTCCGAAGCGCCGCCCTGCTCGCGGCCGCCGCCCCCTGCCTGCTCGCCGGCCTGCTCGCCGCGCCCCCGGCCGCCGCCGCGGACGCGG
>NZ_JBSGET010000224.1:0-8845 GCF_053603035.1 Kitasatospora sp. NPDC004272
CCCGGCGGGCCGGCCGGTGGCCCGCCGGGCCGCGGCCGCCGCGCCCGCCGGAGCGCAAGCGGGTGGTGCTGGCCCGGCTGCTGGGGGAGGTGTTCATCACCCTCGGCGCGGTGATGCTGCTGTTCGTCTCGTACCAGCTGTGGTGGACCAACGTGCTGGCCGACCGGGACGCCAGCGCGGCCGGCAACAAGCTGGAGAAGCAGTGGGCGCAGCCGGTGCCGAACGGCAGCACGCCGCCGCCGCAGACCAAGTTCGAGGCCGGTGAGGGCTTCGCCATGATCCACATTCCGAAGCTGGGTCTGGACTACCCGGTCGCCGAGGGCACCGACAAGCAGAAGGTGCTCGACCACGGCCTGGTGGGCCACTACACGGGCACCGCGATGCCCTCCGACCCGGACGGCAACTTCGCGGTCGCCGCGCACCGCACCACGCACGGGCAGCCGTTCCGGAAGATCGGCCAGCTGGTGCCGGGCGACAAGATCGTGGTGGAGACCGCGACGGCGTACTACACGTACGAGGTGGCCGGCGGCATCCCGGAGACCCCGCCGAGCAACGTGACGGTGCTCCAGAAGGTCCCCAAGGGCTCGCCGTTCAACACGCCGGGCCGCTACCTGACCATGACGACATGCACGCCGGAGTTCAGTGCCCGGGGAAGACTGATCGTGTTTGGCAAGATGGTCGAGGAACGGCCGAGGAGCCAGGGGCAGCCGGAGGCGCTGACCGGGCAACACTGAGCAGCGAGGCACGGCACCATGGGCACAGCCATTCGGGGCGGGCGGCAGCGGCGCGGACGGCTGGGGGTGGCCCTGGGGCTGCTCGGGGAGGTGCTGATCACCCTGGGGCTGGTGCTGGCGCTGTTCGTCGGGTACTCGCTCTGGTGGACGGACGTGGTGGCCGAGCGGGCGGCCGGCCGGGCGGGGGACCAGCTCCGGAACAGCTGGTCCGGCCCGGCGGCGCCGCCGGGGGACACCGCCCCGGTGCCGCAGTACGCGGCGGGTGACGGGCTGGGTTTCCTGCACGTGCCGGCCTTCGGGAAGGGCGACCAGACGCTGATCCGGATGGGCACCACCGCGGAGGTGCTCAACGAGGGCGTGGCGGGCGTGTACGAGGAGCCGTACCGCTCGGCGATGCCGTGGGACCCGGAGGGCAACTTCGCGCTGGCGGCGCACCGGGACGGGCACGGCGCGAAGTTCCACGACCTGGACAGGCTCGGGGCGGGCGATCCGGTGGTGGTGGAGACCAAGGACTCCTGGTACGTCTACCGGGTCGCCGGGACGCTGCCGCAGACCTCCAAGTACGACGTGGGCGTGGTGGCGCCGGTCCCCGAGGGCTCGCCGTTCACCGGCCCCGGCCGCTACCTGACGCTGACCACCTGCACGCCGGTGTACACCTCCCGGTACCGGATGGCGGTCTGGGCGCAGCTGGTCCGGGTCGACCCGGTGGACGCGAGGCGCACCCCGCCGCCCGAGCTGCGCTGACGGGGCGTCGGCGGGGCGTCGGCGGGCGCTGACGGGGCGCCAGGACGGCCGAGGGGCCGCACCGTTCGGGTAGAACGGTGCGGCCCCTCGGCCGTTTCCCTGCCGTGCCCGCGGCTACGGCTTCGGGTCGTCGCCCTTGGGCGGCAACTGCGTGACCAGGACGACCTTGTCGACGCCGGGGGTGAGCGGGGTGCCCGCCGGGACGCTGGTGTTCACCACGATGGCGTTCGGGTCCTGCACGCCGGAGATCTGGTAGCTGATCTGCATATCGGCGAGCTGCTTGATGGCCTGGCTGACCTTGACGTTCTGCAGCGGCGGCATGTTCACCTTCTCGGCGAGCTTGCCGACCGTAAGGGTGATCGAGGTGCCCTGCCTGGCCTGGGTGTTCTTGATGCTCTGGTCGAGGACCTGGCCGGCCTGGGTGGGGTCGACGACGGTCTTGGTGGTCGGCGGGGCGACGGTGAAGCCGGCGGTGGTGAGGATCTGGGTGGCGTCGTCCACCGCCTTGCCGATCACGTTCGGCACGGGGGCCTTCTGCTGGCCGGAGGAGACCGTCAGGGTGATCGTGGCGCCGGGGGCGGCCTTGTCCTTGACGTCCTGCGAGACGACCTTGTCCTGCTCGACCTTGTCGTCGTTGGCGTAGGTGATCTTGACGTCGAAGCCCTTGTCCTTGAGCGTCTTGCTCGCGGCGTCCTTGGCCTGGCCGGAGACGTCCGGGACGGCGACCTGGGCCGCGGCGGCGGCCAGGTGCACGGTGATCGTGCCGTCGGACTCCATCTGCCCGCCCGCGGCGGGGCTCTGGGTGCAGACCTGGTCCTTCTGGACCTTCGGGTCCGGGCAGCTGGCGGCCGGGTCCCCGGCGGTCACCTTGAGCTTGGCGCTCTGCGCCTTCGCGGCGGCCGTCGCGTCCTCCAGGCTCATGCCGGTCAGGGTCGGGACGGTGCTCTTCCCGGCGTTCGTGCCGCCGGTCTTCACGATGGACTGCACCACGAAGAACGCGCCGACCAGGACCAGCACTGCCGCGACGGCGAGCACGATCCAGGAGGTGTTGTTCTTCTTCGGCTGCTCCTCGCGCCGCCGGCTGCCGCGGCCCTCGTAGCCGTCCCCGTCGTTGCCGCCGCCGTAGCCGTTGTCCTGGTAGCCGCCGTAGGGGGCGGGCTGCTGGTTGCCGACCGGCGGCAGCATGGTGGTCGGGCCGCCGCCCTGCTGGGGCAGCACGTTGGTCTGGCCGTACGGGTCGTACTGGTTGCCGCCCTGGTCGTAGCCGTAGCCGGCCGCGCCCATGCCGTAGGCCGCCTGCTGGGCGGCGGCGACCGGCAGGCCGTCGAGGAAGCGCTCGATGTCGTCGCGCATCTCGTCGGCGGACTGGTAGCGGTAGTCGCGCTCCTTGGCCAGCGCCTTGAGCACGATCGCGTCGATCTCGGGGCGCACCTCGGGGTCGTACGAGGACGGCGGCGCGGGCTCCTCGCGGACGTGCTGGTAGGCCACCGCGACGGGCGAGTCGCCGACGAACGGCGGCCGGACGGTCAGCAGTTCGTACAGCAGGCAGCCGGTGGAGTACAGGTCGGAGCGGGCGTCGACGGTCTCGCCCTTGGCCTGCTCGGGGGAGAGGTACTGGGCGGTGCCGATGACCGCGGAGGTCTGGGTCATCGTCATGCCGGCGTCGCCCATCGCGCGGGCGATGCCGAAGTCCATCACCTTGACGTTGCCCTGCCGGGTCAGCATCACGTTGGCGGGCTTGATGTCGCGGTGCACGATGCCGGCCCGGTGCGAGTACTCCAGGGCCTGCAGGATGCCGATGGTCATCTCCAGCGCCCGCTCGGGCAGCAGCCGCCGCCCGGTGTGCAGCAGTTCGCGCAGGGTGGAGCCCTCGACGTACTCCATGACGATGTACGGGATGGAGATCCCGTCGATGTAGTCCTCGCCGGTGTCGTAGACCGCGACGATGGCCGGGTGGTTCAGCGAGGCCGCGGACTGCGCCTCGCGGCGGAACCGGGCCTGGAAGGAGGGGTCGCGGGCCATGTCGGTGCGGAGGGTCTTCACGGCGACGGTGCGGCCGAGCCGGGTGTCGTGGCCGAGGTACACCTCGGCCATGCCACCGCGCCCGAGGACGCCGCCGAGCTCGTACCTGCCGCCTAGGCGACGAGGCTCTTCCATATCTCCGACCCTCTCCCCCACCGGTCGGTGAGGATGTGACGTAGGTGTCCCCGCACGCTCTCTTCGGACGCCTCGGCCCCGGCCGCGGTTCCACGGCCGGCCGGCGGTTTCCGGCTGCGGGTACACCCGCTGCTGGCGGATACGCTACCGGGCGAACCTGAGCTGCCCCGGGCAGCCCGCCAGCTGAGACCAGACCGGTATCGACCGGGACGGTCCCATTGTGACAATTCCGGCCGCCGATCGAGGACCGGCGGCCGGAATGTGACGCATGCGACCGGACCTACTTGCCGAGCGCCGCCTGCATCATCGACTTGGCGATCGGCGCCGCGATCGAGCCGCCGGAGATCTCGGAGCTCTGCGCGGCGCCGTCCTCGACCACCACCGCGACCGCGACCTGCTTGCCACCGGAGTCCTTGGCGTAGGAGACGAACCAGGCGAACGGCTTGCCCGCGTTGTCCTGGCCGTGCTGCGCGGTGCCGGTCTTGCCGCCGACCGTCACGCCCGGGATGCTCGCCCGCTTGCCGGTGCCGCCCTTCACGACGGCCTCCATGAGCTGCTGGAGCTTCTGCGCGGTCTCCGGCGAGACGGCCTGGCTCATCTGGTGCTCGGTGTGGGTGGAGATGGCGTGGCCGGGCGCGCCCTCCTGGGAGACCAGGTAGGGCTGCATCAGCGAGCCGTTGTTGGCGATCGCGGCGGCCACCATGGCCATCTGCAGCGGGGTGGCCCGGGTGTCGTGCTGGCCGATGGCGTCCATCGCGGTGCCGTCGGGGGAGGAGTTGCTGGGGAAGTAGCTGGCGGTGGCCCGGATCGGGATGTCGACCTTGTCGTTGTTGAAGCCGAACTTCTCGGCCTGCGCGCGCAGCGTGTCCCCGCCGAGCTCGGCGCCGATCTTGCCGAACACCGTGTTGCAGGAGATGGCCATCGCGTCCACCAGGGTGGCGTTCGTGCAGGGCTCGTCGGGGCTGTCGTTGACCAGCGGGGTGCTGGTGCCCGGCAGGATGTAGGTGTCCGGGGTCGAGGTGGCGTCCCCCGGGCCCTGGAACTTTCCGGTCTCGAACGCGGTGGCCGCGGTGACCAGCTTGAACGTCGAGCCGGGCGGGTAGGTCTGGCGCAGCGCCCGGTTCAGCATCGGCTGGTTCGGGTCGTTCTGCAGCGCCGTCCAGGCCGCGGAGTCGGCGTCGCTGCCGCCGGCGAAGGTGCCCGGGTCGTAGGACGGGGTGGAGACCAGCGCCAGGATCGCCCCGGTGCGCGGGTCGATCGCCACCGCGGCGCCCTTCTTGTCGCCGAGGCCCTCGAAGCCGGCCTTCTGCACCTTCGGGTCGATGGTGGTGACCACGTCGCCGCCCTGCTTGGGCTTGCCGGTCAGCATGTCCAGGGTGTTGCGGAAGAACAGCCGGGAGTCGGTGCCGGAGAGCACGCCGTCCTCCAGCTTCTCCAGCTGGCTGGAGTCGAAGATCTGCGAGGAGTAGCCGGTGACCGGGGCGTACATCGGCCCGTCCACCCAGGCGCGCTTGTACTTGTAGCGCAGGCCGTTGACGAAGTCGGACTTCGTGACGGGCTGCCCGCCGACGATGATGTTGCCGCGCGGGGTGGCGTACCGGTCGTACTTGGTCCGCTCGTTGTGCTGGTTGCTCGCCCAGGCCGAGGCCTGCACGCCCTGCACCCAGTTCACCCGGGCCATCAGCGCCAGGATCAGCACCAGGCAGAAGATCGAGACCCGGCGGATCGGCTTGTTCACGAGGACGCTCCCCTGCTCTGGCCCGGTGCGCCGTACCCGGGCGGCCCGTAGCGGTCGGGACCGGCGGGCTCCGGGATGGCCGGGGCGGGTTCGGCGGCCGGTTCGGCGGCCGGGCGGCGGGCGGTGTCGCTGATCTTCATCAGGACGGCGATCAGCGCCCAGTTGGCGACCACCGAGGAGCCGCCCTGGGCCAGGAAGGGCATCGTCATGCCGGTCAGCGGGATCAGGCCGGTGACGCCGCCCGCGACCACGAACACCTGGAGGGCGAAGGCCGAGCTGAGGCCGACCGCGAGCAGCTTGCCGAACGGGTCGCGGGCCGCCAGGGCGGTGCGCAGGCCGCGCTGCACCACCAGGCCGTAGACCATGAACAGCGCCATCAGACCGGTCAGGCCCAGTTCCTCGCCGAACGAGCCGAGGATGAAGTCGCTCTTTGCCGCGAACTGGATCAGCCAGCTGCGGCCCTGCCCGAGCCCGGTGCCGACGGTGCCGCCGGAGCCCAGCGACATCAGGGTCTGGCCGATCTGCTCCGAGGACTGCTTCGGCGGGTTCGGCCCGAACGCGGCCATCGGGTCCAGCCAGGCGTTGATGCGGGTCTTCACGTGCGGTTCGCTGGTGGCGACCACGGCGGCGCCGCCGAAGGACATCACCAGGCCGAAGACGATCCAGCTGGTCCGCTCGGTGGCCACGTACAGCATCACCACGAACAGGCCGAAGAACAGGAAGGACGAGCCGAGGTCGGTCTCGAAGACCAGGATCAGGATCGACAGCAGCCAGACCACCACGATCGGGCCGAGGTCGCGGCCGCGCGGCAGGTACAGGCCCATGAACTTGCGGCTGGCCAGCGCCAGGGCGTCCTTCTTCACCATCAGGAAGCCGGCGAAGAAGATGGTCAGGATGATCTTGGCGAACTCGCCGGGCTGGATCGAGAAGGACCCGATGCGGATCCAGATCTTCGCGCCGAAGTTCGCGTCCTGGGACGGGAAGAAGGCCGGCGCGGCCAGCAGCACCAGCGCCACCACCATCGAGATGTAGGTGTAGCGCTGCAGGATCCGGTGGTCCTTGAGCAGCCACATCACGCCGATGAACAGCGCGATGCCCAGGCCCGACCACATCAGCTGGTTGGTGGTCGCCGGGTAGTTGTTGCTCAGCAGCTTGCCGGCCTTGTCGAGCCGCCAGATCATCACCAGGCCGAGCCCGTTCAGCAGCGTCGCCAGCGGCAGCAGCAGCGGGTCGGCGTACGGGGCGAACCGGCGCACCGCCAGGTGCGCGGCGCCGGCCAGCACGCCCAGCCCCAGGCCGTACGCCAGGATGTTGGCGGGCAGCGTGCCGTCCATCGCCAGGCCCACGTTGGCGTACCCGAACACCGGGATCACCACCGCGAAGGCCAGCATCAGCAGTTCGGTGTTGCGCCGGTTCGGCACGGCGTCCCCGGCGGACCGGCCGGCGGCGCGGCGGCGCCCGGTGGCGGGCGCGCGGCCGCCGCTCACGTCGAAGGTGCTCATGCCTGTGTGAAACCCCCCGGGTTCGACCGCGGCCCTACTGGGCCGAGCAGGAGGCGGCGAGCTGCTGCTCCTGCTCGGTCAGCGGCGGCGCGGACGGCTCGGTGCCCTCGCCTGCGGCCGGGGCGTTCTTGGACTCTTCGACCTTCTTGCAGACGGCGGCCTGCGCGCGCAGGGCGTCCACCTGCTTCCGGGCGTCGACCAGGCCGTCGGCCTGGATCTTCTTGCTGACCTGGTCGCGCTGGTAGGCGGGCAGGTACTTGAGTTCGACGTCGGAGAACTGCTGGTAGACCGAGCTGAGCTCGATGCCGACCAGGTTCTGGTCCAGGCCGCGGTAGACCGCGACGTGGCCGTCCTGGGCGCCGACGTAGTACTGGTCCTGGTTCCACCGCCAGGCGAAGAAACCGCCGGCCCCGAGCACCGCGAGCACCAGCACGCCGATCAGGGTGAGCTTCAGGCCGCGCTTCTTCTTCCGGCGGTCGACCGGGGCGTCCGGGTCGAAGCCCTCGCCGGGCGCGCCGTACTCCGCCTCGCCGTAGCCGCCCTCGCCGGGCGGGAAGCCCCCGGCCGGGGCGCCGTAGCCCTCGGCGGGGCCGAAGTCGCCCGCCGGGGCGCCGAAGCCGGGCTGCTGCTCGTAGCCGCCCTCGTAGCCCTGGGCGGGCCCGAAGGCGCCCTGCGGGCCCTGCTGCTGCGGGGCCTGGCCGCGGCCGAGGCCGGCCGCCCGGCCGGCCGGGGTGTCCAGCAGCTGCGGGTCGTTGAACTGGTGGTGCGGCTGGTTCTCGGCGACCGCGCCGACCACCACCGGGGCCTCGGCGGCCTGGCCGCTGAGCGGGTCGGTGGCGCCGACGTCGATCACGTCGGCGACGATGCAGGTGATGTTGTCCGGGCCGCCGCCGCGCAGCGCCAGCTGGATCAGCTCCTGGACGGTCTGCTCGGGCGCGTAGTAGCCGCCGAGCGTCTCCTCCAGGGTCTGGTGGCTGACCGGGCCGGACAGGCCGTCGGAGCAGATCAGGTACCGGTCGCCGGCCCGGACCTCGCGGATCGACAGGTCGGGCTCGACCTGGCCGCGGCCGTCCAGGGCGCGCATCAGCAGCGAGCGCTGCGGGTGGGTCTCGGCCTCCTCGGCGGTGATCCGGCCCTCGTCGACCAGCCGCTGCACCCAGGTGTGGTCCTGGGTGATCTGGTCCAGCCGGCCGTCGCGCAGCAGGTAGGCGCGGGAGTCGCCGATGTGCACCTGGCCCATCCGCTGGCCGTCCCACAGCAGCGCGGTCAGGGTGCAGCCCATGCCCTCCAGCTGCGGGTCCTGCTCGACCATCAGCCGGAGCCGGTCGTTGGCGGTCTGCACCGCCTCGTTGAGCAGGCTCAGCAGGTCGGCGCCGGGGTGCGGCTCGTCGAGCCGGACGATCGAGCCGAGGACCTCGGAGGAGGCGACCTCGCCGGCCGCCGCCCCGCCCATGCCGTCGGCCACCGCGAGCAGCCGGGGCCCGGCGTAGCCGGAGTCCTCGTTCCCTTCACGGATCAGGCCCTTGTGCGAGCCGGCGGCGAAGCGCAGCACGAGACTCATGCTGTCCGGGCCCTCCTTCGGGTGGAGCTGGTCCTCATGCGCTGACTACTTCCGCAGCTCGATGACGGTCCTGCCGATTCGGATCGGCACGCCGACCTGGAGCGGCATCGGCGTGGTGAGCCGCTGCCGGTCGAGATAGGTGCCGTTGGTGGAGCCTAGATCCTCCACCGTCCACTGCCCAGCCTGATCCGGGTAGATCCTGGCGTGACGCGAGGACGCGTAGTCGTCGTCCAGCACGATCGTGGAGTCGTGCGCCCGGCCCAGCGTGATGGTCTGGCCCTGCAGCGCGACGGTCGTGCCGGCCAGCGAGCCCTGGGTCACCACCAGGTGGGTGGGCTGGCCGCGGCGCTGCCGGGCCTGGGCCTGCTGGGCGGCGGCCGGCGGGGCCTGGCCCTGCGGCGGGCGGCCC